>CBDUKY010000161.1:0-7147 GCA_965367925.1 uncultured Pseudomonadales bacterium
CAGTGCGCCTTTTCGTCAGCTAACCCTGGCACCCCTTCAATCTCTTTTTGTCCTTCAGACCCATTTGCCTGACCGCAAATGGGTCTTCATTGCGTCACAAGGGTCTCTCACGTCCACTGCTTCAAGGCTGCTTGTGACATCTGGGGCTGCCTTATGTCGATCTACTTCTATTTGATAAATCTATATCCTCATATATGAAATAAGTTCTATTCTCCGGGAAATATCTAACCAAAAATATATAAATAGCTGTACTTAATGTTATGTTGTTCGCAATATTGTTGACTAAAACTATATCCTTGTGTATGAATTAGGATAGCTGGTATGTCAAAGGAACATGGAAGTTCGCCGCGATAGAAAATCAGCACTTATTCAGCCCGTAACCAGTAGGGTGGCTGCCGCTGGCCGATGTAAGCGGGTTTTATAAGTGGCGAATGATTATTGCGTGAGCGGATACAAACGAATATGGAGATTAGTATGTCTGGATACCTCAGGTCGGTTGGTCTATTGGCCCTGGCGCTCGCATCAATAACATCTATCACGGCGTGTTCCGAGCAAAACGCTGATGTGAAGCAAGAAACCGTGGCATCCACTGATATAGCCGCGACCACAACGGCGAACAGTCTTGTGCCACAGCCTGTGCCAAGTGCCAGGGAACTAGCGCCTGATATGCGTCAGGAAAAGCCAGTAATGCGTGAAATCCCTGTCCTCGATGCTGCCTTTCTCGCTGACATTGATGCCCTTGAAGCAGAGATCAAACAAACCCCAACCAATGTTGATAACGTGGCAGAGCGGGTGCGACGCATTCAGGGTTACTATGATGCGCTCCAGGGTCACGGCGTGCTACTTAATTACTTTACCAATAGTGTTGTGAATCGAACCCTGATGTTTCTTGCATCAGGCATGGCGATTCCGCCGAGTCAGCTTTATATGCTAAAGGTCCTGGATCAGCATTTTTTCGAGCTGCGCCAGATTCAACAGACGATTGGTAAAACAGGTTCACTGCGTCGCATCTCACCTGAGTCTAATGTACTTAAAGCCAAGGCATATCATTCTGTGGTACTTGAGTATGAAGTCGGTGAAGCTGGTCTTGACGCTGGCAGTCGGTTAAGGATTGGTCATAACTGGTATTCAGACATTGGTGAACTGCAATTCTCACGACCGCTAGATCAGGGCTACACAAGCGTTACGCCGAGCAAAGCCGGTGTTGAATTCGTGAGCGGCCGGGAACACTGGTTTGGGCAACAATTCACGAGTCTATTTGGTGCCTATACGCCTTCACTCACGATGAAAGGCGGTCGTCTGGAGCCTGGAGACACCATCAGGTTTCATATTGGTGATACAAAAGGCGGCTCTCCGGGCTGGCTTACCCAGAGCTTTACTAACGATGCCATGGATTTACGCTTTGAAGTAGATTTTGAAGGGGATGGCCTCTGGGTTCCGGTTGCCCAGCCACGTTTTCAGGTGATTGGCAGTGAACCGGATCATCTTCGTGTTATTGCGCCATCGGTGGTCCGTCCTGGTGAGGCTGTTGCACTTCGGCTGAATGTGGAGGATCAGTACTTTAATGAGGCCTCATCAGGACCAGCTGAACTTATTGCCATGCTTGATGGTGTTGAGGTCGCAAGGGCTAAGCCTGTTGAAGGTAACCCCGGTAAATTCTTATTTCCAACCTTTAAGGCACCGTCAGCACCGCGACAAGCACCTTATTATATTGATGTAGTCAGTGTAGACGATGTTTATAAGGGGCGATCTAATCCGATGATGGTCCGTGATGAATCAACACCCAAACTCTACTGGGGTGAACTGCATGGTCATGAGGCCTACACGGATGCGAATGGTACGCCAGACTGGTATATGAGCTATGCAAAGGATGTGGCGTTTCTGGATTTTGCCTCCCTGACTGGTCACGACGCGATGTTGTCCGAGGTTCATTTTAGAGACATTCTAAGGGCGACGAGGCAATACCATGCGCCAGAGCAGGGTTTTGTTACCTTTCCAGCCTATGAGTGGACAGGTAGCTGGCAGATCGGTGGTCACCACAATGTATTTTATCTAGATGAAACCCAGAAGGTCTTATCGACTATCGAGACGGGCACCTTGACCAATATGCTAGCTGCCCAGCGTAAGTACAATGACGAGGATAAGGTGCTCGTTATTCCCCATGCCCATCAACCGGGTGATTGGACCAAACTTGATGACAAGCTTGGTTCGCTAGTAGAAATCTACTCCGCCCATGGCAGCTTTGAATGGTTTGGTCGGAAGTACCTACAGCAGGGTTATCAGGTTGGTTTTAACGCGGCATCTGATGATCATATTGGTCATCCAGGTAATACACCAGCAAGAGCCTGGTCAAGAGGTGGTCTTGGTGCTGTATTCGCGTCGAAACTGGATAGACAATCAATATTTAAAAATCTAAAGGCAAGGCACACCTACGGCACTTCCATTGCGAGAATGTTTCTTGAAACCAGCGTTGATGGTGCGCCCATGGGCGATGTTGTTAACTGGTCAGGCACTGACCCTGTTGAACTCAATGTACTCGTCGCAGGCACAGCGCCAATTGCCTCGATTGGTGTCGTGGTCAATGGGCAAGATGTACAAGTACAAGATTATACGGTGACTGATCAGAACACGGGTCAATTGTGGTTTAGGATGACCTCTGCCTCAGAGCCAAATGATCCACTCAGGCCAAGAACCCCGGCAGAAGGTAATCGATACTGGGGATTTGTTGAGATCGCCGGTAAGAAAGTTGCATTTGCTGACGTACAACCTATTGGTATTGAGCCCTACGGTGATGTGGCCCGGCAGATAGCAGGCAATCGAGTTGGATTCTCCTGGCGAGTGCGGGGCGACTATGACGGTTTGCTTATGGATCTTGATCCTGGTGCCAGTACTGAATCGGTCAAGGTGCAAATCTGGCGCTCCGATATTGAACAGGCTGATAACTGGAATATTCAACATCCAGGTAGGCTACCAGGCGAATATGATAGAGATCTGCTCGCCGTACCGCTTGGTGAACTGCTAGTTGATAAGACGGTACCCTTAAAGGAACTGTTGGGCAAAGGTGTGAGTGGTGAAATCGAGACGGGTAGCATTTGGCGCATGAGTTTTGTGAATAAACAGCTACCTACCTTCAGAACCTTTAGTATGTCGCTGGATAAAACATCTGGCTTGCGCAGTGATGCGCAGAATAATGTCTATGTTCGCGTCAAGCAGTTGGATGATCATACTGCCTGGGGTTCACCTGTGTTTCTGAATCCTGAATAGCGCTTATATCTGGTCTTATCATGATGCTAACCAGAGCGGTATCGATAACCCTGGCGCTATTTGTCTGGTGCGGCAGTGCCTCTGCACATGTGGAGTCCCTGCCGGATCATCAGCATGAAGCTGGCGTTACCTTTACAAGCTTTGGTATCTATGAGGGTGGTGTCAGAGTCCTTTTCACAGCTCCCGCAGCTGACTTACAAGCAATTAAACCTGGTAGCCCTGAGGCATTGCTGGACATCGTCATTGCAGGCTTTGAGATTGCGGACGATAGCCAGCCCTGTCAGCTACGTGAAAAGTCTGCAACAGACTATGATGCCATCGAGGCCTATCAATTTACGCTCGATTACTATTGTGAAACTGGTCCACGGCTGATCGATATTTCATACCGGTTATTTGCAACAGATCCAGCACATATTAACCATGTAGATGTGGTCTCTGGCAATCAGCCTCTGCGGGCAGTCTTTGATGCCAGATCGCGAGAACTTACCGTGCCGGTTGAATATTTTCAGCGAGAACAAGGCTGGTCTTTAGATGCCGAACCGCCAGCATTCGCCGGCGAAAAACCTGAGCTGCTGACCTATCTCAGGCTTGGGTTTGATCATGTTATTGATGGCTGGGATCATCTGGCCTTTGTTATTGGTCTGGTGTTGCTGATCAGTCGATTTAGGGATCTGGCGCTACTAATCACGAGTTTTACCATCGCCCATTCTATTACCCTGGCACTGGCAGCCCTGGAGATCTTTGTGCTGCCGAGGGTGCTCACGGAAATGATGATCGCAGTGTCTATTGTCTATATTGGTGCTGAAAATCTCTGGGCGCTTTTGAGAAGTCGTTCACGGTTAATTGGCAAAGCGGCTTCCATCAGGCGGCTAGTGGCAAGCTTTGGTTTTGGACTAATCCACGGCTTTGGCTTTTCCTACTTCTTGCGAGAGATGGGTTTGCCGCCAGATGAATTGTGGCAGAGTCTCGCCCTGTTTAATATCGGTGTAGAACTGGCGCAGCTTGCTGTGGTGATCTTACCGTTTCTGGTGCTGCAGTACTGGTTAAAGGAAAGCAAATGGTATCCAGCCACCGCGGCAGTTGTGTCTGTCGCGGTGGTTGGCTTTGGATTGTTTTTGCTACAGGAAAGGTTTGTTCTGTAGCCGTTGGTCCCTTTCTCTCTAGTCGGTAAATTCCTCGAGTAAATCAATCATGATCTGGGTACCACGGACCATGTTCTCGATAGTAATGCGTTCGTTGTTGCCGTGGGCTGTACCGCGATCAACAGCAGGGGTGACGAAGGGACCGAAACCATAGCTAGCAATACCCATATCTCTGAAGAAGTGGCTATCGGTAAAACCTGTTGAGACGCCAGGTAATACTCGCGCACCAGGATAGTGATTGCCCAGTTGCCTGCTGATCGCTTTGAATAACGGTGTGTCAGTGCTGGTGGCGGCGGCTGAAAATCCCATAATTTTTTCGATTTCAATATTCGGGTCATTAATGATCAGTGCAAGTTCGGCAATAAATTGATCAGCATCCTGATCCGGTAGTAGTCGGCAATCCATTTCGATGGAAGCTTCAGTAGGTACCACATTGATCTTACTGCTGGCGCTCAGTCGAGTCAGTGAACAGGTATTGCGGAGCAGGGAGTTGCTACCTGGGTTCATCAACTGCAAGAAATTCATAAATTTTGGATCATTGATTGAATTAGCAATGTCCGCGTATTTCTCAGCCAGGTATCTCTCTTGATACTGGGCTGTGTTTTCAAACAGATCTTTCACCGCTGGAATCAGATGGGTTGGAAATTTGGTTCTCGCAAGCCTGTCACCAGCTCGCAGAATTCGCGTCACAGAAGTTTCAGTTTGAGGTGCAGAGCCATGGCCAGGATTGCCTTTTGCAACAAGTCGTAACCAGAGCGGAATCTTCTGGGTGACCTCGACGCTAAAGACAGTGTCATCACCTAGCATTGTGCCACCGCCACCTTCATTGAGTAGAAAGCCAACATTCTCGAAGATCTCAGGTCTATTCTCGATTAACCAACCAGCGCCATAGGCGCCGCCAGCTTCCTCGTCCGCGGTACCAACAAAAATAACGTCTCGATTGAGTTTTTGCCCACTTGCATGCAGAGCAAGGAAGGCTTGCAGTTGGACAATACCTAGACCTTTCATATCCAACGCGCCGCGCCCCTGAATATACTCGTCGGTAATCGCGCCGTCGTAGGCGGGGAAATCCCAGTAGTCAGGATCAGAAGGGACAACATCCATATGATTTAGCAGAACAAGTGCGGGTTTGTTGCCACCCTTTAGCCTTGCCCAGATGTTGCCGCGGCCAGGGGCAGATTCAGCGATTTCATATTCAATGCCGGCTGCCTCGAATATTGCAGCGAAATACCGTGCACCATTAATTTCATTGCCTGGTGGGTTAACAGTATCAACCTGGATGTACTCGGAGAGTCGAGCTGGCGCTTGCTTCGCAAAATCCGTTGCAGAGACGTTGACCGCAATCAGTGCGAGTGCAAAAAAAGTAGCTATCCGTTTCATGGGATGTGTTTCCGTCGATTAGGTAATGGCTGGGGAATAATGCTGGCTGATGGTATCCATCCAGCGTTTATCGGTTTCAAGGTTTTCAGGTTCGCTAAATGGTATGTTGCGGCGCTTAAGGTCGGCGCAAAAAATATCAACAATTTTGTCTGGCGTCAGGTTATCGCTGTCATCGGTGTAAAGGTCCGCGGCTTTTTGATCCTCGAAGCAAAAGGCTTTCCACAAGATAGAGGTGCGGATCTGATCACTTCGATAAGCTCTGATTAGCTGGTCTCCCAGTCTAATCTCCCAGCCGTTTTCAACCCGGTGCAAGAGCGCATCACTTGATATGCCGCCATCCAGATAGTCTGCTTCATCACCCATCTGACCAACCCGGTGATACATATATTCATTGTCAGCTAGTACAGCGTGATTGGTATAGGGCGGTGCCACAAGTTGTGAAGGTGCGTCTGTACCATCCGGCCAGTATTCAAAAGCGCCACCTTCACCGTCATAAAACCAACTGATGGCAGATGCAACGGGAATTGCCCACTGTTGGAACAAACCTGAGTAGCCCATAGGCGCGAGCATCCAACTCGGAACTTCTCGTGCATGTGCACCGCGAAAGAAAGGCAGGTCCAGATGCGGTGGTGAAGAGGGTGCTGGTACATTGAGATTAGTCATCATCGCTAGTGGATGAATTACACTGGCGTTAAAACTCTGTTTTGCCGCGGCAATAAAGTTTGGATTGTTAAAGACCTCTTCTGCGCCATCAAAAATTACCTTGCCACCCAGTGCCCAGAAGTTTCTAAACCAGCCAGGGGTATTGTCGTCAGGTGGATTCTTTTGAACCGCGGTGATGGTTTTGTAGGGTGCCCCCTTGTTGATAAGTTTGAGGACTGAATCAGGGTCTTCAAACGCTGGATTCAATTTGATCGGTGGCGCGAGCATGGTGGCGCTTCTTTGGATTTTCGTTGAACTCATGAGTTTGACCAAATCTCCGTGGAATACAGGTGTTTTAGTTTTTCTGTGCTAATAATCGCGACACCTAGACTAGTACGCTAGTATGGTTTTAGCAATTGCATTGGGTAATACTCAAGGCGCTGGCCAAAAAATACTAAGGAGGGAAGCATGTCAGATGAACTGTGGCGGAAGTCGGCCCATGAGTTAGCGGCGCTGATTCGTGAAAAGAAAGCAAGCAGTCGCGAGGTGGTGACAAGCCATCTAGAACGCATTGCAAAGGTAAATGACAAGGTTAATGCGATCACGGTGACACTGGAAGCCTCTGCGCTGGCGGCCGCGGACAAGGCAGACAATAGTGAGCCAACAGGCGTCTTTCATGGTGTCCCTTTTACGATTAAGGAAAACATTGATCTAGCTGG
>CBDUKY010000162.1:0-7146 GCA_965367925.1 uncultured Pseudomonadales bacterium
CTGTATGTCCATCGCCCTTTGCTACTGTAGAAAGTAAAGGCAGAGACACAGACAAGGCAGTCATCTCAACAAGGGTTCTGGGGATTTCAGTCATCAGGTAAAAAAGGGAGGGACGCCGTTGTTCAACGACTTGAATCTCTTCGTACATCTAAACCTCTTTACTGGGCTCTCTATTACGCTCAATGGTGTCAGCCACCTTAATCGCGTCCATACCGTGACGCCTGGCAAGCACTGACACTTGTCATGTTGCAACGAACAATTGACCTGAGTTTGTCTTAACTAAAAACCATAATCAAGCACGACAGAAGCATAAAATTCACAGGAAAACCCAGAGCTTAAGCGGCAATTTATCAATAATTTAAGCAATTGCGTCAGGCTTCACAGTGAGTATTTCGACAACTGACGGGCTCAATTGTCGCAATGCACAAAAAAATGGTTGACTGTATGTTGCGACGCACTATAATTCGCGCCAGATGCACCAGAGTAGCTCATCAACACTGAGATAGGTACCAATATAGGGATTTCTCAGTGCCCCTGGAGCCTGGTTGATTTTTCGACAAGTACTTTAAAAACAGGCACTTAGAGAAATTTCCCATTAGCTGGCACAAGCGTTGCTCTATGGAAGACATAGACAAGCTACACCACTCGCATCAGTGGCACTTGAAGGCCACACGCAAGGACAGGATCACCTCATTGATCCAGCATAAAACCGGAGACTACCAAAATGGACAAGCTAGGCATGCTCGACGCCAACTTCCTTTATTCTGAAACCGATAAGATGATGAATCATATCGCTTCACTACAGCAGTTCGAGCTGCCAACTGGGGTCTCGGCCGGGGAGTTTGTCACCGGCTTACGCGCGTTCTTAACAGACCGTATCCATCTTGTCCCGTATCTGACCCGAAAGATCAAATTTATTCCCGGCGGTCTGGATCATGCTGTCTGGGTTAGTGACGGCAATTTCGACATTGCCAATCACGTCATTGAAGTGCCTATTGAAGCACCCGGTAGCTTTGCACAACTTGAAGCGAAGGTTGCTGAACTGCACGCAAAACCAATGGACAGACGCAAACCTCTGTGGGCCTATTACATCTTTACTGGTCTCGATGATGGCAACATTGCCTTCTACAATCAGGTTCACCATGCTTGTCTTGACGGCGTTGCCGCGCAGATGGCCATTTTGAGCCTGACGGATAATAGCCCTGAGCATCCACTACACCATGCGCCTGCAAACTATCCAGAAGCTGAAAAGCCAACGCTGAGCGAATTATTTGAAGCGTCTTTCAAGAATTTGATGGACTATCAAATGGGTGCGATGGATAGAAATATCGGCGCCATGAAAAGTTTTACGAAAATGACCCAGCGTGCAATCGATCCAGGTAAATCATTCGGTGCAATGGGACAATCTGCCCCTCGTACGCGATTTAACCACGCTATCGAGCAAGAGCGTAGCTACGCAGCTGGTAAGTTATCACTTACTGACGTTAAAAAAATTGGTAAAACCATGGGCGCTAGCGTCAATGACGTCTTCCTTTCAGTCTGCGCAGGCGCACTCAGAACCTATCTTGAACGGAAGTCTGAGCTGCCCATGAGAAGCCTGATCGCTGGCTGTCCTGTATCTGTTGCACGCCCGGATGGCAAGCAACTAGGCAATAGCGTGACAATGATGAATGTTGATTTGTTTACGACAATTGCAGATCCAAGAGTTCGCTTGCTTAAGGTAAAAGCATCAGCCATAACCGCCAAAGAAGTTACGGCAGATCTTGCTGACGGGTTTGACGCTAATGTCTCCTTGCCTGGCTTACCTGCGATGATTCGCGCAGCAAGCCTTGCTAGTGAAATTAGCGGCGCTGCAAATGCATTGCCTATGCCCATGAACGTCGTGATCTCAAATGTCCCAGGACCTCGTGAGACGCTCTATTCAAACGGCGCGAAGATGCTCAGCCACTATCCAATTTCAATTCCTGCTCACGGTGCAGGCTTGAACATTACCGTTCAGAGTTACTGTGACGCTTTGTATGTTGGGTTCACTGCTTGCAAGAAAGCCCTTCCAGATGCGGATGTACTACGCGACGACCTCATTGCAGCCTTTAACGAACTAAAAGCCCTGGTTCTACCAGACAATGTTCGGGAAATTAGTGAGGCCCTGGAAGCGAAAGAAACCCTACAAACCGCACCTGTTGAAGTAGCCTCAGTGCATGCAGAAGCTGCTGAATCCGAACAGCCCTTGAATAAAGTTGCATAAATTTGAAATCAGGGGTTGATTTTGTTGCAACGCAATATATAATGATGCGATGCAACATTGATACTAGCACTGACAGTCCATGACTGAAGGATATGAACATGAACATCATTGAACGACAGACAGAATTGAGCAAATCACTTTTTGCCATTAACTCTACTGCAGTTAAAGCGTACGTCAGCATGCAGAAAGAGAATCTTGAGCGTTACTTCGAAGTTAACCGTGAATTCGGTACTCGCCTCCCAGAAATCAAAGACGTTTCTAGCGTTATTGAACTTCAGAAAGAATATGGCGAAACCCTTTGGAACAATGCAAAGGAAGCACTTCAAGCACAAAACGAATTGCTAACAGCAACTTTCAACGAAACCAAAGAAGCCGTTAAATCAGCTTATACATCGGAAGAAGTTGTGGCTGAGAAGCCAAAGGCGAAAGCCAAAGCAAAACCAAAGGCAAAAGCTAAGAAAGCTGCTGCTTAAACCAGGATCGACTTAACCGTCTAACTGGTCTGGTTCGTGTGTTTCAACAGGTAATTGGTAGCTACCTGTTGTAAGCGGGACTCCCCCGGTACTGTTTTTCCCTCTTCAGGCCGGGGGGTCCACCTATCTTAATGGAATATTTCAATTAAGCAAAAAACAAGCAATAAATACCAGATATTACTTGCAATTGGTGCACCGCAATATAGAATGGTGCAATGCATCAAGTGGCAGCTAGCCACAACAGAATTTGAACGACCAACTATTGATATTCAGTACACAATTACTACAACGAGGACGTAATAATGAATTTGATCGAGAAACAAGTAGAAATGGGTCGTGCTTTCTTTGAAATAAACCAGAACACTTTTCAAGAACTAGCGCGCACACAACAAGAAAACATGAAGAAGTATTTCGAACTAAACAGCGAATTTTCCAAGCGTTTGCCTGAAGTTAAAGACGTATCAACATTTGTTGAACTACAACGTGAATATGGCGAAACACTGTGGACTGGCATTAAAGAGTCTACTCGCACACAGGTTGAAGTACTTCGCACAGCCGCTGAAGAAACAACTGGCGCTGTTCGCAAAGCTTTTGCTGTAGAAACTACCGACTAATACCCCCCTTTTAGTCGAGCTAGTATATTAAGGGCGCTATGCGCCCTTCTTTTTTTGCGTTCTAATAGTCCTTTCCTAAAAATCAGAGCGTATTCATGAAAATCTCCATTGACGTCGATATTACCCCCGAAGAACTACGCCGTTTTATTGGCCTACCTAACGTAGAAAAACTCCAACAGGAAATGGTCAAGCACGCTCAGGCTTACCTTAAAGAATCTGGTCAATCACAATATAAAGAACTCGTCACCACAGCGATGCAGCCGATGATGGCTTACCAGAGCTGGATTCAACGCATGATGAGTAATGACTCAACAGCAGGCAAAACGCCTGACGAACCAAAAGGCAGTAAAGATGAGTAAAGGTCTCGCGTTAATAACAGGTGCTTCCGCTGGTATTGGAGCAGCACTTGCTCGCCAGTTTGCAGAGCATGATTTTGATCTCATTATCACGGCCCGACGCGAAGCTAATCTTCAAGCGCTAGCAGAAGAACTATCTTCCCTGGTCGAAGTTGAAGTTATTAGCTGCGATCTCGCAACAACAGGCGGTCGCGCATCGCTGTTTGAAAAGCTTCAGGGTAAGACTATCGATGTGCTTGTTAACAATGCTGGTATTGCCCATTCTGGCAATTTCGCCAGTCAGTCTTCTGCAGAAATACAGAATGTACTAAATCTAAACATCGTTGCCTTAACCGAGCTCACCCAGTTCGTCCTACCGCAAATGATCAAGCAGGGTGCTGGCAGAATTCTAAACGTCGCTTCGGTTGCTTCATTTCAACCTGTGCCCTCATTAGCCGTGTACGGGGCTAGCAAGGCTTTCGTACTCTCATTGACGGAAGCGCTTTCAGAAGAACTACGTGGTACCGGTGTTACAACCACCGCGCTATGTCCTGGCTTAACCAAAACTGACATGCTCGATGAAATTCAAGGTTTCGATGTCCCAGGTGGCATCACATCAAGTCCAGAAGAAGTTGCTCGCGAGGGTTACACTGCACTGATGAACCAGGAAGTGATTCGGGTTCCGGGTATTGCCAATCAAGCCGCATTAGCATGGGCTAAACATCAGCCAAGGTGGTTAGTCAGAGGTATTGGCGGTCTATTTGCTCGTTTGAATCCTAATAACCCAGCCTGACCCTTTTTGAGGTCGTCTGCTTTCAGTAAGATACGGCCCACGCTCAATTCAAAGGGATATGAATGTCGACGTTAAAGCAGTCTATTTTCTACATTGTCATGGCGTCATTACCATTGGCCTCTTTCGGCGCCTGCGATCTTTCCCAGAACAATGCTGCAGATGGTATTGAAGCGTCTGTCGATGCATATGAACACTGTCTCGATGAAAGCATCAAACAGGCTGAAGACCCTGGTAAAAAGATCTCTCTCGATTACCTCAACAGAGGCGAATACAACAAGGCAATCTCGTATTTTACCTCGCAGATAGAAAATTCTAACGAGGCTGGTCCAGCTCATCTAAACCGTGGAATCAGCTACTTCAGGGCAAAAAAATACAAGCAAGCACTAAAAGATTTTGAACAAGCAGCAACCTTGATGCCCGGAGAGCTAAAAGCGCAGTACTACGCTGGGCTTACTCAATTCAGGCTTAAACAGTACACCCAGGCACTCGCGACGTTTGAAACCGCTATTGACCCTAACTCAAATGAGAAAGCACTGGCACCGCTTCATTATCAAAAAGCCATGGTGCTCAAGAAGCTAAAACAAAAACAACAAGCATTAGCTAGCCTGGATGCAGCAATCGCACTTGATCAGTCCTATGCCCGCGCCTATTTTTCCCGCGCTTTATTACACCAAAACCTGGATAACTTCGAATCAGCTGTTGAGGACTACAGTCGATATTTACAACTTGAACCCAATGATGTCGCTGCATACTACAATCGAGGGCTTGTGTATAAGTCACTCAAGAAGGACCATCGCGCGATTGAAGACTTCGATCGCGCGCTTGAGCTCGATCCTAACTACATCAAAGCAAAAGCTAGTAAGGGCTGGACCTTCCTATTTCCAATATTGCCGGTCCTTCTAGTACTGCTATTAGGTTGATACCACTCATCGGCTAGATCGCGCCACTTAGGGCTGACCGGTCAATAGTGCAAAAATATTGGCGACGAACAGCCATTAGTTACGGCTATTTTGTGACCGATTTCACCTTCCATAACACCACTATTTTGTATCGTTGCTTCCCAGATAAAAAAACACAAGAAGCATTATGGATCTACGAAAGACCATACACTGGATGATGGCTGGCATTTTCATCATCGTCCTTCAGACAAGCATGGCCGAGCTAGCAAGCGCTGACTCAGCCGAAGATGAAAAATCTGATTACCTGGCTTACACATTACTACTTGAGCAGCTTTACCTTGCCTCACATACTAACGATGAAGCGCAGGGGCTAAAAACCATTCAGGAAAACCTCGCCATTTCAGAATCTGGTGCAAAGACGTTTCAGGAAATGTCGATCAATAGCTTTCATGCCTTAGTGAGCCAAAACAGCCAGACGAGACAACGATTTCTCTGTCAGGACGCGAGTTTTTCAACAATTGATCAGGAAGAGCGAATTGCTATCGTAGATGCCATTACACAAACTAATTCTCGAAAAATTTTCGACCTGGATATGACACAGATATCTACTGTAGAGTTTTCAGGCCTGCAGGTCTGGCTTGATAGCCTAAAGCAAACGGACCTCAAACCAGCCAGCCTATCAACACCAGCAACAGGTCAAACCTGCCAACAGCTTGCTAGCATGAATATTTAGTTCACAATACCAGCCCTTGTGGGAATTATGATCGGTGCCTTACCGGTCTTATCTGGTATGAAAAACATCATCTCAACGATCGGTTTACTTGGTTTCATGGTCTGGGCGCAAGCATCCAGCGGCACAGAAACCTTAACGGTAAGTGATGGGGAACTGCTACTGGATTGGCAGGCCCGATTTTCAGCATCGGACAAAGCCAAGATCCGCCATTGGCTCCAGGATACCGTCTCAACAGTCAGCCTTATGAATGCTAATCTGCCCCGCAGATTAAATCGAATCGAGATCAATCGAGCTTACTTTGGAAATGGCCCTGTCCCCAGAGCCAATACCATTCGCCGCAGGCACCCAGAAGGTATTTCATTCCATGTAAATCCAGAATATAGCCTTGCAGAATTCAACCAGGATTGGACCGCCGCCCATGAGTTTAGCCATCTGTACATTCCCTACCCAGGCCAGGCCGATATCTGGATATCCGAGGGATTCGCAAGCTATTACCAGAATGTCTTAATGGCCCGTGCAGGCAAGCTTAGCGAACAACAGGTATCAGAAAAACTGGCCAGGGGTTTTCGTCGGGGAGAAAAAGACCCCAATCAAAACATAAAGCTCGTTACGTTGAGTGAGAAGATGCGGCAGCGCAGAGGATTTATGCGAGTCTACTGGTCTGGTGCGCTGTACTTTTTAAGAATGGATCTTCGTTTGCGAGCCAGTGGGTCTTCGCTCGATGAAATTATTACTGAATTTAATGCCTGCTGTCGGCAGCAGTACCGTCGCTGGAATGGCACAAAATTTGTCCGGGCCCTCGACGAAATTCATGGTGAAAATTGGTTTAGCGCTGAATTTAACAGGTTCGAAAATCAAACCGCTTTTCCAGAATTCATTCCGACGCTTGCCAGGCTAGGCATTCAAATGGACGCTGATAAAGTCACCTTATCAGCAGATCCTGCATCCGCCGCGCTCCGGCAAGCCATATTTCGACCTCACAAATAACCACCGTCTGGTCGTAAAACAAGCTGATGGGCACCCATGTCTTGTGCCACACAAGTCAAAGTGTCAA
>CBDUKY010000163.1:0-7145 GCA_965367925.1 uncultured Pseudomonadales bacterium
CGAGATCAGCCGGATTGCTACCTCCGATTTGTAAGGCACAGGGTTCATCGCCGCTATGACGCAGGAAATGCTCCGCATCGCCATAGATCAGTGCACCAGAAACCACCATTTCGGTGAACAGGTAACTATTGGGTGAAATGATTCTAAATAGCTTCCGACAGTGTTGATCAGTACAGCCCATCATCGGCGCAACCACGATCCGTCGATCGATGCTAGTAGGGTGAGTTGGCTCAGATAGGGTGGTTTGCTGTCGCATGACCCGCATTATCCCGAAATCTACCTGAGATAGAAAATTAACCGTACCAGCTGTCGGTTTATTAGTGCTACTGGCAGCTCCAATTCACCTCATTTACTGGCTTATGATTAATCTCAAGGCGCCAATGGTGTAGAATCGACGCCTTTTCGAAGGCCATCAACCACACTATGAAAGTCAGAACTCGCGTAGCACCTTCACCCACTGGCGACCCACATGTTGGTACCGCTTATATGGCGCTGTTTTGCCTGGCGTTTGCAAGGCAACATGGTGGCGAGTTCATCCTCCGGGTCGAGGATACAGATGCTGCACGTTCTACACCTGAATCTGAACAACAGATACTAGACTCGCTACGCTGGCTTGGTCTTGATTGGGATGAGGGGCCGGATAAAGGTGGACCTCATGCGCCTTACCGCCAGAGTGAGCGGGTCGCTGCAGGTATTTATCAGCAGTATGCGGAACAACTGATTCAGCAAGGCAATGCGTTTCGCTGTTTTTGTACTAACGAACGACTAGACGAGATGCGCAACGGGCAAATGCAGCGCGGCGAGAGTGCCAAATACGATGGTCTGTGTATGGACCTCACCGAGCAGGAAGTACAACAAAAACTCGATGCCGGTGAACCCCACGTGGTGCGGATGAAATTACCTGCAGACGGCACCTGTGTTGTGAAAGATAAGTTGCGCGGTGATATCGAAATCGACTGGGCACAAGTTGATATGCAAATTCTGGTCAAGACAGATGGCAATCCAACCTACCATCTCGCGGTTGTGGTGGATGATCATTTGATGGGTATCACCCATATTATTCGCGGTGAAGAATGGATCAACTCGGCACCCAAGCACATCCTGCTTTATCAATATTTTGATTGGCCAATGCCTGAATTGATTCACATGCCGCTGCTTCGAAATCCTGACAAAAGCAAATTAAGCAAACGTAAGAATCCGACGAGCATCAACTTTTATGAGCGGATGGGATTTTTGCCAGAAGCAGTCTGTAATTATCTGGCGATGCTCGGTTGGAGCATGCCTGATGGAGAAGAAAAGTTTTCATTTGATGCAATGGTGGAAAACTTCGATATTGATCGTATCTCTCTTGGCGCGCCGGTATTCGATATTGAAAAGCTCAAATGGTTAAACGGCCGCTGGTTACGTGAAGAGCTCGATGACGAACAGTTTGCCGATCGTATACAAGCATGGGCGCTAAATCGTGAAAACTTGCTGCAAGTGATTCCTCTATTAAAAGAACGGGTCGATGTGTTCTCTGAATTCGCACCGAAGGCAACCTTTCTCTTAGAAGGTATGCCAGAGCTCACTGCTGAATCTTTGATTGTAAAAAATCAGCCAGAAGAAGTGGTGAAAAAGGTGCTGCAATTTGCTGTGTGGGAAACTGAAGCACTGCGTGTGTGGCATCGTGATGCCTTGAATGAATTGTTTGTTGATCTAGCAAACAAAATGGATCTAAAACTTCGCGACCTACTAGCACCAATCTTTGTCGCCATCTCTGGCAAACCTGTGTCGCCGCCACTATTTGATTCCATGGCAATTCTTGGCCCGGATATGTGCCGTGCAAGGCTCAGACATGCATTGGACACGCTAGGTGGGGTTTCGAAAAAACAAGCGAAGAAACTTGAAAAAGAATACCGCGCCTTCGGTTGAGGCTGGCGCTAGCTAAAGCGGCGGGTGAGAACGATCACGCCCCAGAGTAGAATGCCGACGGTACTAATGGCCCGCCAGTGGCGCTGGATAAAGGTTTGTTTTTCTCCGCTAACGTCTACGACCAGATGATCAGTGTGCCTGGGCAGTGCCAGCTGTAGCTGATGTTCTACCTGTTTGTTTGCTGACAGTTTTGGGATGTCGTGGTCTGAATAGTCCAGGTAGCTGTCGGTATAGTCGAAGTAAGAAACGGTGACTAATAGCTTGTCATAGCTATAATCTGAATGGTTGCTTATCTGCAAAGCTAGCGTTTCGCTGGCCAGATTGATGCCAGTGTGGATGTCCTGTGGGGCGCTGGCTACTATCGCTCTAATATCACTTGATTTTGCTGTAGTGCTCATAGTAGCCGTGGTATTTTTAGCTTCATCTTTATCGACCGGGTGAGTGGCGAATATCATTTCATCCGTTATACTTCTGCAGCCAATTTTGTGCAAAGGTGGTTGTTTGAAACAATCATACCCATTGGGAACGCTCGAGGTAATGGTGCAATCGTCGGTTGCAGCAGCTATAGCGCCGTCGAGTTTTCTGCTCGCTGCCATGTATGCGTTGCTTGCTGTTGTTCATCCGTTGGTGATCATTGGTACAGCTGGCGTGGCAATGAGCATTCTAGCTGCCGCAAGCTGCGTATTGCTGATCTTTTGCGGTATTTTCTGGCGTCGCGTTCGTTCTGATGACAAGGCCCATCTTGTTATGGGGTTGATGGCAATTGTGGTGTTAATCAACACCACTAGCCAGTTTATCGCCGTGCCAATCGCTTCCAATACCTCTAATTACATCATGTACATACTCGGTGTTGGTGTGCTGGTTCAGTCACGCTATTGGGTTTATCCCTTGTTACTGGCTGGTTTGATTAGCTGGGCGTTAATTGTGTATCTGATCCCTATCAACTTTCTTGATAATTGGGGTTGGTTTCTATTGGTTGGAGTGATGGTGTCCGTTGTTTTACACGAACAAAGGATTGCAGCCACCAAAGAGATTGCAACTCGCGAGCTACAACAGCGTTCAAATGCACTGGCGCTCAATCAGCTGGTCAGGTCGGAAAAGCTGACGGTCAATGACAAGCAAGGAATGTTCGAGGACATTGTACGAACCGGCCAGGCCCAGTTTGATGGTAGTCGCGTGAGTATCTGGCTAGTGGATCTGATCCACGAATGTCTGCAAGAAATGGCCAATTCAGATCCCTATTCAGAGCTGGTTGAGATTAAGATCCACCTGATTGAGGACTACTACGATGCGCTCGACCGTCACCGGACAATAGACGCTGCCACTGTTGTCGGAGATAGCCGCTTTGCTGGCCTTGAAGGGTACTTAACGTCTCACAAGATCCTCTCCAAACTAGATGCTGCAATCCTGGTGAACGGAACCGTGGCAGGCGTCGTTTCAATTGAGGAAAGGATCCCCCCGAGTGGTAAGTCCAAACCTCGTGAATGGACTCTGGATGAAAAAGCGTTTGTCGCCTCTCTTGCTGATATGGCAACGCTAGCGTTACAAGCAGAAGAGCGCTTTTTACTAGAAAGACGTAGTGCAGAGGTTGAACGCCTGGGTAGCCTGGCGACCTTCGCCGGTATTGTTGCCCATGATTTTTCAAAACTGTTGGACGAAATAAAAGAGCAGTCCGAACAGCTTGATCTTGCCATTTCAGATCCTGCCCTCAAGGTGAAGTTACAAAAGATACTGGAGGCAGAGAGGAAGGCGAAAGGGATGGCAGAGCAAATGCTATCCTTCTCAGGCCAATCTAACTCGATCAGACAAATTTATGATCTGACACAGATTGTTGAGGATACTGTCTCAGAGATGAATAATCGCTTCGATGGTGAAATGCGCGTGACCTTGAAAGCGCCATCGGTTGAATTACCGGTAGAGGTTGATGTCGCTCAATTGCGACAGGTGATCAATAGTCTTGTCGCAAATTCGCGAGATTCCGCCTCGACAGAAGCAAAGATACTGGTTGGAACGGTATTAAAAGAGAATATTGGCAAGCCAGATGATACCGAGGTTGATGCATTTTCTGCACCGGAGTATGCCTGGGTGGAAGTCAACGATAATGGTAAGGGGCTCGATGAGGAAGCCTTGAGCAAGATCTTCGATCCATTCTTTACTAGTAGACCCGCGACCTCATGGCTTGGTCTTGCAGCAGCAAACGGAATTGTTAAGGCGCACGGTGGTCGTATTCAGGCCGCGTCAAAGTTTGGTGTCGGTAGTCGCTTTAGAGTTCTACTGCCATTAAAAAATGTTGGTAACCAGGCGCAGAGAATCGCTGAGAGTGAGGAGTTTGAGGCAATCGATGATATTAATGGTGCCGGCCAGAGCGTCGCCAGAAATATCATGCTCGTCGATGATGACCCGATGGTTAGTCTTGTAACCAGACGTTTTCTGGAGGCGGAAGGCTATGAGATTACGACCTTTAGTGGGTTTAATGAGGCCCGTGAATATATTGATTCAAATGAAATGAACTTTCACTGTGCAATCATAGATTTATCACTCGGAGACGGAGGTGGGGAATTCCTCGTACCATTGTTGCGGGACAAGGATGCAAGCCTACCGGTTGTCTTGATGAGCGGTGACTTATCTGCTGTAAGCAGTTCGCCAGCCAGCGATATCGTCTATTTGCAGAAGCCATTCGAACAGCCGGACCTGGTTGCAGCAGTAGATACTGTTACCGCTCAATCTGCTAAGACTACTGGCTAGTTACATTGGCCTTGACGATAATTGGCAAGGGTTTCTGGGTAGGCGGTTTGAATAAAGTTATCTAATGCGCTGGAGGCTTGTCTGGCGTGAGCAATTTCTTCATCGGATGCCGCCTTGCTTACCCCTTGATAGAGAAAGCTTTGAATATTTGTTGATAAGCCCTGCCAGGCATTTTCCATATTTGTAATATTCTTCTCACCATCGTCAACAAATAAAATTGTCTCGTATGAACGGTTCAACTTGTGCAGTAGGTCGATTAGCACCTTGCCCTTGTCCAGGCCGGAGGTCATGGCAATACCATGAGCATAGACGACAGGAGCCGTGTATCTGCCGTCTGAAAAATCATAAATAAGCCCCTCGTTACCACTACCAAGGTGTGCCGCATTGTAGTCAAATTTATGCCTGGCGAGTTCGCGCTCGGTACCCTGACGATAGGCTGGCGATCTAGAGGTGAGCAGCAACACATCATGTTTTTTAACAAACTTATTGAAGATTTTTGCCGCGCCAGGCTCGGTTTGTGAAAAGTGACCGAACTGATAAAGCGCAGTTAGCCGGTCGAAGATGCAGGACACCTGCTCATCCTCAGAGATGACCAGCACTTCGCCATCTTCTGACTTGATTTCACGGCCACGCTGCCAGTTATACCAGGTGTCGCCGCCATAGAAGGTGTCTGCGGTTAACAATGTGTCATCAATGTCGAGAACGACGAGAATATTTTTACTTTGTCTGGCTTCGGCTTTGACAGCTTTTTCGAACAGCTTTAGTTTGCTAATCGTCTGGGTTTCAGCCCATGAGACTTGTGCCTGGCAGAGTAGGGCTAGCAATAGACAAAGGGTAGAGATCTTCATATCGATATTAGTTCAGTTTGTGATGAGGGAACGATAAACGAAACCCTCTCGAATGTCCCACCAGGATCGGTAAAGCCTCTGGGAAAATTTCGTTGCGGTCCTTTGCTTTTTCTCCTCAAGCCTATACATTGCAATCTAATACCCCACGTTGACCTGCCATGAAACTCGCCATCTTATCTAGAAGTATAAATGCCTACAGCACTCGCCGATTCAAAGAGGCAGCAGAGAGTCGTGGTCATAAAGCCAAGGTCCTTGATACCTTAAAGTTTGCCATCGACCTTGAGAAGGGCACACCTGATTTGTATTTCCGTCAGAAGCCGCTCACACACTATGACGCGGTGTTACCGAGAATCGGCGCATCGATCACATATTTTGGTACCGCGGTGGTCAGACAATTCCAGGAAATGGATGTGTTTTGCGCGAACACTTCTCACGGTATTTTAAATTCCAGAGACAAGTTACGTAGTCTGCAGATCTTAAGCCGTCATCATATTGGCATCCCACGGACCACCTTTGTTCGGGATAAAAATGACGTGTTACCAGCGATTCAACGGGTGGGTGGTGCACCGGTTGTCATCAAGCTTATTGAGGGTACCCAGGGAATCGGCGTCTTACTCGCAGATACAGTGAATCAAGCAGAATCTATTATTGAGCTACTACAGAGCCAAAAACAAAACGTACTCATCCAGAAGTTTGTTGCCGAGAGTAAGGGCAAGGACATCCGGGCATTTGTCGTTGGTGATCGGGTTGTTGCTGCCATGCGTCGTGTTGCTCAGGGTCAGGAGTTCCGTAGTAATGTCCATCGTGGCGGTGTCGCAGAAGCCGTTGATCTTGATCCAGCCTATGCAGAAACAGCGGTGCGTTGTACGCAGATTATGGGTCTGCGTGTAGCAGGGGTTGATATGTTAGAAGGCAAGGACGGCCCCCAGGTAATGGAAATTAATTCATCGCCAGGGCATCGAAACGTGTACTGGACTCGATATTGCCGGTGCCGTGATTGACTATATTGCCGCGCAAGTTGATTTCCCTGAGATAGATGTACGCCAGAGATTAACCGTTAGTAAAGGCTATGGCGTGAGTGAAATCTATGTGCCTGAAGGATCAGGCATTGTTGGTAAGACCATCAAAGAAACAGATCTCGCAGAACGTGATGTGAATGTGTTGACCCTGTATCGAGGTGCAAAGGTTATTCCAAACCCAAATTCCTCCCGGGTGCTGGAACCTGGAGATAAGCTACTTTGTTACGGCAAACTAGAGTCCATGCGAGATCTGATCCCAGCCAAGACAGTTCGTCGCCGACTGCCGAAGATTCAAGAACTGGATACAGAACTGTTGGATACCGATGACACAGGCTCTGGTAGTGCTGAATAGGGCTGTTGCTCTGGATTGAGAGCCGGCTTCTGCTTTTGCGTTTGATTGGATTTTGGCTGTCGGTGAAATACAAATTTGGTGGAGCCAGGCGGGATCATCGGGGGCGCCTGGCCCGCCGACCTGTGTCAGGTTTTTAGTTTGTATTGAAACTGGCACCCGGTAAATGGCTTTGCGATTGGCTTGCAGGCATTTGTATTTTCTTCGAGGCAAAATACAAATTTGGTGGAGCCAGGCGGGATCGAACCGCCGACCTCAACACTGCCAGTGTTG
>CBDUKY010000164.1:0-7111 GCA_965367925.1 uncultured Pseudomonadales bacterium
TGGCACTGGAATATGGCCACCAATGCGATAAACAACAATGGCTATCAAAACGTACATAAGCCGACGGCGTAACTCGGTCAAACCACCCATACTTGAGGCGGCACCTGCGCGTTGTGCTAATGAACTGCTCATCTAATCGCTATCGCTCTTATTCTTCGACTTTGCCACCAGCTGCTTCAATTGCAGCTTGTGCGCCTTTAGTAACCTTAATACCTTTAACAGTTACTGCCTTCTTAATCTCGCCAGATAACATAACCTTGGCGTATTGCATTGATTCCTTCAGGATGTTGGCATCCTTCAGTGCTTGCAGATCAACAACATCAGCTTCGACTTTTGCAATCTCACTCAACGTAACTTCTGCAGTTACCCTGGCTTTGGCTGAGTTAAAGCCAAACTTAGGTAGACGCATTTGCAATGGCTGTTGTCCGCCTTCGAAACCTGGTCGAACACGACCACCGGAACGAGACTTCTGACCTTTATGGCCACGACCTGCTGTCTTGCCTAATCCACTACCAATACCACGACCAACTCGCTTCTTGGCGGACTTACTTCCATCTGCTGGATGTAAAGAATTCAAACGCATGGAATATCTCCTACTCGCCGTCAACGCTGATCATATAAGAGACTTTATTGATCATGCCGCGATTTTCTGGCGTATCAATAACTTCTACCGTGTGGCGGATCTTCCGAAGACCCAAACCTGCTACACAGGCTTTATGACTCTTTAACCGGCCGATTGGGCTTTTTGTTAAGGTCACTTTCAATTTCTTTTCGTTGGCCATTGCTCTTAACCCGTTATTTCTTCGACAGTTTTACCACGCTTCTCGGCAATACCTTCTGGTGAGCGCATTTCTTGCAGACCCCTGAAGGTTGCACGGATCACGTTAACCGGATTGGTTGAGCCATAGCACTTGGCCAGGACGTTATGAACGCCGGCTACTTCCAATACTGCTCGCATTGTCTTACCTGCGATAACACCAGTACCTTCAGAGGCTGGTTGCATGAAAATCTTTGATGCGCCATGACGTGCTGTGATCGGGTATTGGATAGTAGTGCCATCCAGGTCAACCTGAATCATGTTACGACGAGCAGCTTCCATCGCTTTCTGGATCGCCAAAGGCACTTCACGCGCCTTACCACGACCATAGCCAACTCGGCCATTGCCATCACCAACAACAGTCAGTGCGGTAAACCCGAAAATACGGCCACCTTTAACAACTTTGGCAACCCGGTTCACTTGAACCAATTTTTCCTGGATGCCTTCTTCGTTTTCTTGGTCGTTATACGCCATTTTTAATCCTCAAAAACCTAAACCGCTTAAAACTGCAGGCCACTCTCGCGAGCAGCATCTGCCAACGCTTTAACCCGGCCGTGATATTTGTAACCAGAACGATCAAACGCGACTTTTTCTATGCCGGCTTGCTTGGCTCGTTCGGCAATCAATGCCCCAACTTTGGCAGCACTATCGGTGTTACCCGTAGCGCCAACACGCAAATCCTTTTCGACTGTAGAGGCAGATGCTTTTACTACATCACCAGCAGCTGTGATCACTTGCGCATAGATATGACGCGGTGATCGATACACTGTGAGTCTTGGGATTTCCAAGGTCTCAATGTGCTTCCTGGTACGTCTTGCTCTTCTTAATCGAGCGTCGTTTTTCTTGCTCATGTTCTCTATTCTCTACTCGTCGGTTACGACAGGCCTTTACCTATCGAACATTATTTCTTATTGCCTACTTCTTCTTAGCTTCTTTACGCTTCACATACTCATCAGCGTATCGAACACCTTTACCCTTGTAAGGCTCTGGTGGTCTAAAGTCGCGAATCTCGGCAGCTACTTGACCTACAAGTTGCTTGTCGATGCCACGGATAATTACTTGTGTCTGGCTTGGCGTTTCAATCTCAATACCATCAGGCACTGCATACTCAATCGGATGCGAGAAACCCAGGCTCAAGTTCAATTTCTTGCCTTGTGCTTGTGCACGATAACCAACACCAATCAGTTGCAGCTCTTTAGTGAAGCCTTCGCTAACACCCTGAACCATATTCGAAATCAGCGCTCGAAAAGTACCGGCCAATGCACCAGACTTTTTGCTTTTTTCAGCAGCTGATAGCTGTAGTGTCTGTTCTGACTGCTCAATTGCTACCAGGTCATGAACGACAAGGCTCAAATTACCCTTGCTACCCTTCACGTTAAGATTCTGCGCAGAGAGTGTAATTTCTACACCGCTTGGGATCTCAACTGGACTGTTTGCTATTCGTGACATATCAAAAACCTATTTACTTCTCTGCTTAGAATACAGAGCAGAGTAATTCTCCACCAAGACCCGCGGCACGTGCTGCGCGATCAGACATAACGCCTTTGTTCGTTGAAAGGATAATGATGCCTAAACCACCTTTAACTTGTGGAATCTCATCTTTACCTTTGTACTGACGAAGGCCTGGGCGACTAACGCGAGTAATCTCTTCGATCACTGGCTTGCCTCCGAAGTATTTCAATTCGATTGCTAATTTCGGATGACCTTCAGTGTCAACTGAGAAGTCAGCAATATAGCCTTCATCTTTAAGTACAGTAGCGATTGCCACTTTAGTACCGGAAGAAGGCATTTCAGTATTCTTTAGACCTGCTGTTTGCGCATTACGAATGCGAGTCAACATATCTGCTACAGGATCTTGCATAGTCATTATTCGTTGCTCCTACCAGCTCGACTTAACCAAACCAGGCACATCGCCTCGCATGGCAGCTTCTCTGAGTTTTGTTCGAGCCAAACCAAAGCGTCGATAAACAGCGTGTGGACGGCCTGTTAAGTTACAACGACGGGTCTGTCGTGATGGGCTAGCATCACGCGGAAGCTTTTGTAGCTTCTGCTGTGCTTCCCAACGCTCTTCGTCAGACAAATTCATATCGACAATCATTTTCTTCAGTGCCGCTCGCTTTGCTGCGTATTTCGCAACAGTCTTAGTGCGCTTCAGCTCACGATTGATCATTGATTTCTTAGCCATATATGCTCTCTATCAGCTCGTGCTAATTATTAACTTGCTTCCCGAAGCGGGAAGTTGAAGGCGCGTAATAACGCCCTACCTTGATCGTCAGTTTTTGCGGTTGTAACAATGCTGATATCCAAACCGCGAATCTTGTCGATCTTGTCGTATTCAATCTCAGGGAAAACAATCTGTTCAGTCACACCCATTGAGAAATTACCCCGGCCATCAAAGGACTTAGGGCTAATACCACGAAAGTCACGTTGTCGTGGAATCGCAATGTTGATCAAGCGATCCAGGAATTCGTACATGCGCTTTTTGCGAAGAGTTACCTTGCAACCAATTGGGTAGCCGTCACGTACCTTGAAGCCCGCAATAGATTTTCGCGCTTCAGTGATCACAGCTTTTTGACCAGCGATGGTTTCTAAATCATTAACAGCGTTGTCTAGCTGCTTACGATCGGCAATCGCTTCACCAACACCCATATTAAGGGTGATCTTGGTAATGCGAGGCACTTCCATAACCGACTCAAGCCCAAGCTCTTGTTGCAGCTTCGCCTTAATTTCGTTTTCGTATACTTCTTTGAGGTCTGCCATTTGCTTACCCGTCTATCTCTTCGCCAGACGACTTGAAGATTCGAACCTTCCTGCCGTCTTCTAGTGTTTTGAAACCAACCCGGTCAGCTTTGCTGGTGCCAGAGTTGAAAATCGCCACATTCGATAAATGAATGGGGGCTTCTTTTTCGATGATGCCGCCAGGCTGACCCATTTGTGGGTTACCTTTTGTATGCCGCTTAATGACATTAACACCTGAAACATAGACGCGTTCTTCGAGCATACGTGTTACCACGCCTCGCTTTCCCTTGTCTTTGCCTGCGATGACTATCACGTCATCATCTTTCTTAATCTTTTGCATTTGCCTTAAACCCTTCCGCTAATCGCGACCTATAGAACTTCAGGTGCCAACGAAATAATTCTCATAAAGTTGTCATTTCTAAGTTCGCGAGTCACTGGTCCAAAAATACGTGTACCAATCGGCTGCTTATTAGCATTCAACAAAACCGCAGCGTTGCCATCAAACCTGATCACTGAACCGTCTGGTCTGCGAACGCCTTTCCTGGTTCGAACAACAACTGCATCAAGTACCTGACCTTTCTTAACACGACCCCTTGGGATCGCTTCTTTAACAGTGACTTTGATGATATCCCCAACACCGGCATATCGACGCTTGGATCCACCAAGAACCTTGATACACATAACACGGCGGGCACCGCTGTTATCTGCGATATCCAAGTATGTTTGCGTCTGAATCATTGCCTTACCCCAAAGTAAAACGGTTACCCGTTACCAATTAAATAATCGTTGCTTTCCGATCGACTGAACTCAGCTTCCAGGCTTTAGACTTGGAAATTGGACGAGTTTCTTCGATGGTTACCAAATCGCCTTCCTGACAAATATTCTCAGGATCATGCGCATGTATTTTGTTCGTGCGTTTGATGTACTTTCCGTACAACGGGTGCTTCATTTGACGCTCGACGCTAACAGTGATGGTCTTGTCCATCTTGTTACTGACGACAGTGCCTCTAGCAGTACGTGCTTCGTTCGTCTTGCTCATTCACTTACCCTGACTTTTTCATTCAACACAGTCTTCACCCGGGCGATATCTCTCTTCGTCGCTTTTAGAAGATGTGTTTGGTTTAGCTGACCAGTTGACTGTTGCATACGATGCTTAAATTGCTCTTTAGATAAAGAAACCAATGTTTCTTTGAGCTCATCAACTGACTTGTCCTTTAATTCTGATACGTTCATGTCAATCGTCTCTCGATCACATTACTGTTCGTTTAACAAACGTTGTTGGAAACGGAAACTTTGATGCTGCTAATTTGAATGCATCACGTGCAACTTCTTCTGTTACACCTTCCATTTCGTAAAGGATCTTGCCTGGTTTAATCTGGGCGACCCAATACTCAACATTACCTTTACCTTTACCCTGCCGAACTTCTAATGGCTTGTTGGTAATTGGCTTGTCTGGAAATACTCGAATCCAGATTTGACCACCACGCTTTACGCGACGGGTCATTGCACGACGGCCTGCTTCAATTTGCCGTGCTGTCATTCGACCGCGGCCAGTTGCTTTCAATGCATACTCACCAAAACTAACCGTGCTACCACGATGAGCTAAGCCTCGGTTCCGGCCTTTCTGTACTTTTCTAAACTTCGTTCGCTTGGGCTGTAACATCTGTCTCTATCCAAAACTTTGAACGTTGGTTTGCTGGTCCTTTGGCTCATCACGCTGGCCCAGGATCTCACCCTTAAATATCCACACCTTGACACCAATGATGCCGTAGGTAGTCAATGCTTCTGCTGGTGCGTAATCAATGTCTGCACGCAGTGTGTGCAGAGGTACGCGACCCTCGTGGTAACTTTCGGCACGTGCAATCTCAGCACCACCAAGACGACCAGCTACTCGAACCTTGATGCCTTCAGCGCCAAGTCGCATTGCATTTTGTATTACTCGCTTCATTGCGCGACGAAACTGAACCCGACGTTCTAGTTGTTGAGCTACGTTTTGCGCTACCAGGTAAGCATCTAGTTCAGGCTTACGAATTTCTTCGATGTTGATGTGCACAGGCACTTTCATCATGCTAGAAACTTGTTTGCGTAACTTCTCGACATCCTCGCCTTTCTTACCAATCACAATGCCTGGTCGGGCAGTGTGAATCGTAATGCGTGCTGTTTGTGCAGGGCGCTCGATCTCGATACGGCTAACAGAAGCTTGTGCTAAACGCTTCTGCAGATATTCACGGACCATCAAATCGATGCGCAGCTTCTCCGCGTAAGCGGGACCATCTGCATACCAGATTGAGGTGTGATCCTTGACGACCCCGAGCCTAAATCCTGTGGGATGTACTTTTTGACCCATAGTGCTTTCCTATATGCCTCGTTAACCGTTATTTGTCAGCAACAGCTAACGTAATGTGGCAAGTTCTCTTTAAGATTCGGTCCGCACGACCTTTCGCACGTGGTCGAATCCTTTTCATCGTTAAACCTTCATCAACGAAAATCTTGCTAACGGACAGTTCATCTACATCAGCTGCTTCGTTGTGTTCGGCATTGGCAATCGCCGATTCCAATAGTTTGCGAACCAGGTGCGCGCCTTTCTTGGTGCTGAAATTCAAGATATCCAGTGCTTCACCTACTTCTTTACCACGGATCTGATCCGCGACGAGGCGTGCCTTCTGGGCAGAAATTTTCGCGCCTTTTAATCGTGCACCTACTTCCATCATCAATTCCTCTTACCTTCTACAATTACCGACGAGCTTTCTTGTCGGCAGCATGACCGCGATAAGTACGGGTCATGGAAAATTCACCAAATTTGTGTCCAACCATATCTTCGGTAACAAATACCGGGATATGTTGGCGACCATTGTGTACCTGAACCGTTAAGCCAACGAATTCTGGCGAGATCATTGATCGTCGTGACCAGGTCTTGATTGGTCGCTTGTCATTAGTTTCGATAACAGCGCGAACCTTCTTCATCAAATGAAGATCAATAAAGGGGCCTTTTTTTAAGCTACGTGGCACGTCTTAATCTCCTAGCGAGTTGAACGACGACGACGAACAATCATGTTGTCGGTACGCTTGTTTTTACGAGTCTTATAACCCTTGGTTGGCATACCCCAGGGCGATACAGGGTGTCGTCCACCGGAAGTTTTACCTTCACCACCACCATGTGGGTGATCAACTGGGTTCATAACAACACCTCGAACGGTTGGTCTAACACCACGCCATCTTTTAGCGCCCGCTTTACCGAGGGATGCAAGGTTATGTTCAGAATTACTAACTTCACCTAGTGTTGCACGACATTCAGCCAATACTTTGCGCATTTCACCTGAACGCAATCTCAAGGTGACATAGGCACCTTCTTTGGCCACTAACTGGCAAGATGTACCTGCACTTCGAATCATTTGTGCGCCCTTGCCTGGCTTTAACTCGATGCAATGAATCACACTACCCATTGGGATATTGCGCATTGGCATGGTGTTGCCGACTTTAATAGGGACGTTGTTGCCTGATTGAACGATGTCGCCTGCGGAGAGGCTCTTTGGTGCGATGATGTAACGACGTTCA
>CBDUKY010000165.1:0-7089 GCA_965367925.1 uncultured Pseudomonadales bacterium
GTTGTGCCATCACCACTGCCTTTTGTACTTCGACCGTCCTTTCCGCCGCCGCTACTGCCAGGGGTTTTTGCAACACTGGGAGATCCGGAACTGCTGCCGCCGCCGCTCGAGCCTGTACCTGGCAGACTGGGGATTTCTGGCACACCAATACCACCCGTCTCGCCGCCACCAGAAGAACCGCCGGAACTCCCGCTAGAAGAGCCAGAACTTTCTCCAGAGCTACTGGAACTGCCACCAGAACTGCCGCCTGAACTACCAGATGATCCTGATGAGGCAGGTGGTGGTGGCATACCGCTTGATGGGCTGCTTGAGGGAGCGCTTGAAGGTACGGTTGGGAATGAGGGCAGGTTCTTTGATTTACAGGCACCCAGTAGCAATAGCAAAACGATAGTAAATGTTGGCCAAATTCGCAGTCTAGGCATAGGTTCTCTCACAGAGACGGTCTGATGGGTTGATTAAAGACATTCTGTCACGATTAACATGAAAATTTCCTGAATAAAGTTCAGTATATAACCTGTCATACCATTGTATGACCTGTCAGTGAGACAAATCGTTCAAATGGTGAGAAATAAGTTCTCAGACGGCGTATAAGATCTTTATAACGAACGATTGGGGCGTGTGAAAGTGGTCGGCCTCCCCTGGGCTGAACCAATCACTAGCGGATGGAACTAATCTTTAAGTGTAAGAAAGGCTACATTAATGAGATTTTTGGCTTTTATCGGGTTATTGATGACCCTTTTAGTGACCAGCTGTACCACGAATGTCGTGGTAGAGGGAACTATCCCAACACCGCTGGTAAAGACATTGCCAGTCACTGTCGGTGTTTATTACGACGAAAACTTTAAAACTTTCAGACATACGGAAGCCCTTGAGGCTGAAGGCACCTGGAATGTTGATATTGGACAACAAAATTTGACGTTCTTTCGTAATCTTATGGGGTCTATGTTCGAGAATGTCGTTGAACTCGATTCACCAGAGGTGAGTAAAGCCCAGATGGCGGAACTCGATGGCGTGGTGATACCAAGAATAGAGAAATATGGGTTTTTGACGCCGGGCATTTCCGGTTTAAAATTCTTCTCTGCGTCGATCCATTATCGACTCACTTTGATTGACAAAAACAATAAGGTCATCAAAGACTGGACAGTATTAGGCTATGGTAAGAGTGAAGGCGGCGCATTTACCTCTGGTGATGCGTTAGGTGAAGCGACAATGTTAGCCATCCGTGACGGTGGTGCGAGAATATCTATAGGCTTGACGGAGCAACCCGAGGTTGTGCGCTGGATTGAGGAGTTGGATAAAGCTGGTGATGAAAACTAATCTTATACTGTTGCTATTAACATTTAGTCTTGGTGGTTGTGTTACGGCCCGGGTTGAGGAGTCGAGATCGGCAACCACAGGTCTTGGTGGTGAAGAAGCACTCGTTATCCTTGGCAGGGCAAGCTATAACGACCGGGAAACGGAGAAGAGCTTCACTGATTGTCTGGCAGATGTGCTGGGCGGTGGGGATGAACCGATTAAAATGGTCCCCCAGGAAGACTTTAAAGACAATCTTTATCCCTGGTTTGAACCAAGGACTGCACCTTCCTCAAGTGATGAGCTAGCGCAATTGTTTGCGCGGCCAGGTGTCGCAGATCAGATTCAGGCGTCGAACGTGAGATATCTGGCCTGGATTGATGGCGATACCATCACTGTCGATAAGGGCGGTAGTTTTAGCTGTACCATTAGTACCTTCGGTGGTGGTTGTTTTGGTATGAGTTACTGGGAAGAAGATGCTTCCTATGAAGCCTCTATCTGGGATCTGGATAATCTGACAACTGCCGGTGCAATCAGCGCCGACGCCAATGGGACATCTTATCTTGCTGGACTCGTGGTACCTGTGCCCATTATGGCGCGACCTGGTAACGCTGCTTGTAAGGCGCTTGCGAGTCAGCTAAGAGACTTCCTGACTGGCGACATCTAATCGCCTTAAGACCTGATTAACCTGGGCCAGGACCAGCGCTTATGCTGATCTTGGTCTCAGGTATGCGCTCTTTTACTGTATAGACTTGATGAAGGCTTAGTCCTTCCGTTGGGACCAACTCGCCATCAACAATGCGAGGCCGGAAGCGCATATCGCCAACAAAATTTCGCATAACGCGTTTCTCACTGTTCGGCACATTGCCGTCGACAATTCGGACATTATCAACCTTGCCTGAAGGCATGACGTCGTATTGCAAATCAACATAGAGTTCATTGCCTTTTTCCACATCAACCGGGTGGCGAGTGAGTGTGGGTCGTACCGGCGTTTCCGGGTGCAGTCGCATGGGCTTACCAAAATACTGGTACTGGAGGTCTTCATAGTTAGGGTCACTGGCGAGCAGATCCCACGCCGCCTTGTAGGTTTCTGTCGCGCGCTTGTCAGAAGTAATGTTGTAGAAATCCGCAAGATCAATCAGTGCTTTGGCATGGTCTGGTTTATCTGTGGCTGGATTTGAGGTGACAATATCAAGGGCTCGCTCCATGATTTTTTTCGCATTGGCGCGACCATAGCCCTGTAAGTATTTAGTTCTTGCAAGACCCTTGAGTGGGTCAATCAGGCGCAGATCATTGCTGCCGTATTTATCCTCGATAATATGTATCGCTCTTTCAAACAGTGCGACTGACTCGCGAAAGAGGTTATCCCGGGAAGTGCGGATGTCTTCTACGTCTGTACTGGCTCGAATAGGCAGTGAGCTGGCTCTATTGGCGAAGTAGGTACCTAGTTTGGTCAGGGTTGGAATCAAGGTTTCACTGTTTGCACCAAAATTGTGCTCGTTCACCTTCAGATTGAATCGTTGCTCCCGGTCAGCATCAAAATCATCACCGCGGGCGACCATGACATTGGCAATAGAGACGAGTAGAGGAATCTGGCGTGGGGTATAGACACCATCATGTCGGTGAGCAATGTGCTGTGCCCGTCGCAGAGCATCTTCTGCCGCGTCATATTGCTTTAACGCGTCCTGGACAAACCCATCAACAACCAGAATGTTAAACAGGTCTGGATGAAAAGGATCATGTTCTTCTAGTAGCGTTATAGCCTGATCAAGACTTAACGCTGCTTCAGTTAAGTTATCAGCAGTCGCCTGGATGATGGCGGCATTGCTTAAAAATCTGGCGTAACTGAGTTTATCGATGGTCAGGTCTTCCTCGACTTCTGCAATGACCTCACTGGCAAGAGTTGCAGCTTCCGGATACTTCTCGTTGTTAAACAGATCTACTATGGTCTGGTTTTTTGCTGCGAGGATCTCGTTTGGAATTTCTTTGAAGAGATAGGAACTGACCAGTATGTCAGCAAAAACTGATGGGATGAAGAATGCCAGGAACAATAAAGTCAGTATTCGCATCATGTTAGTTAAACCTTAAACGGGGCTGCTGGTCCCCGGGGTTGATCAAATTTAAATGTGAAATGTTTGTCGTAAGTGATGATGTTCGGTGGGTACGATGACGCCGTTTTCCATCCGTGGTCTAAATCGGGTTTTCCTTACCACCTCGCGCATCATGCGAATCAGCTTCCCTGGCGCGTTAATTGAATTAATCTGAATATTGCCGGCATTTCCTGCCTCATCAACTGAGAAGACAATATCTAGTTCAAGCTTGTTCAAGTTAGCATCGGTTTGAAATCGTGCAGGTAATATCTGGATCAGTTGTTTGTGGAGGAACTTAAAGGGCTCACCAACGGTTCTCATGGCAGGTTCATCGAGAAAGTCGTTATGAGTTGAACGATCTCTGATACGAATGTTGTATTCGTTTTCAGTTTCGTCGAGGAAAAATTCCTGGGGTGGAAGTGATTCGAGCATGAGTCGTTCTTGCAGACTGAGTTCGCGGAATTCTGATCCATCCAAGGCTCTGGGGTCAGCGGCGAACATGCGTATGTTGTTTTTTTCTGCTCGATTGAGGGGTTTCGATGAAGCAATTCTATGTGGTGTGGCGAAAGCGATTTCTCTTTGCGCTGGGTTCATTTTTTGCCAGGCAATCTGGTAGTACTCGCTGGCCTGATCCTCATCTCCGGAAATAATATAGGCGTCACCGGCATTGATGTATGCCTCGGCGGCCACTTCGTTTCTTGGATCGTTTTGTGCGACAAGTGCCAGGGCCTCTTCCATGACCTTAGAACTACAGCAGACTCGCTGCAGCCGTTTCAACTTCGCCAGTTCTACCATGTACGGTAGCTGTTCCAGAGAGGTTTCACCATATAGCTTTTGGATCAGGTCGCGACCCTTTTCGTTAGTCTTTCGAGCGCGATAAAGTTGCCCTGTATCCGTGTACCAGGTTGCTAGCTTGTCTATTGCCGGGAGTATGTCTGGTGACTCTGCACCATAAATGTGCTCGCTGACAAAATAGGAAAACCGCTGTTGTTTATCTGCCAACATGGGTTTGCCTTTCGCCAGATGTAGTCGGGTTAGCAAATCGATAATTTCAAGCTGACGAGGAGAGTAGACCCCATCGTGCCGATGGGTCAGATGCTGGGCGCGGGTTAGCGCCTCTTCTGCATTATCATAGTCATACACAGCAAGATAGGAGCGACCTAGGCCAAGGAGGGGGCCAATAAGTGCTTCTGCATAGCCACCTTGTTCTTCTTCTAGAGATTCAATAAGTGCTTTATAGCCAACGATTGCCTTGTCGTACTCAAGGTCGAATTCATAGACAGAAGGCGCAAGGGTCGTCTCTTCATTGTCGGCGGCCATCAGTTGCGTGCTTGTAAACAAGCCGGGCAGGACTAGAAAGAGCCAGATGACGTGGTGCCTGGGTAACAAGGTAGCTGTCTTCACGGTTGTTGCGTTAAGCAAGTTGATAGATTTATCACCTAAACATAGATCCTCTTAGATGAGTATATATTTCCGGATTAAAAGTTCTTTTTCTAGTCCCTCTAGAACCTTTCGTCGCTGCTTGTGGTCATAACAGGTATGGCATTTGTCCAAAGGGTAAGAGCACAGTTAACATGAGGTCTATGAAGACTCACAAAACAGGTAGTATTTTTTCATCTTTCGCCAGCACATTTCTGGCTGGGCTGCTATTTTTTGGCATTGCCCAATGCGCCTCTGCGGTATCTCTTGAAGAAGAAATTAAACTGGGCAAGGAAGAGCACCAGAAGCTTATCGCCCAGTTTGGTGTCTACCGTGATAAGGATCTACAAGCCTATGTCGACATGGTAGGTCAGCGGGTTGCCAGGCAAAGTAACCGGCCGGATCTTGAATACACCTTTACGATCTTGAATGACGAGATGATTAATGCCCTGGCGTTGCCTGGCGGTTTTGTCTATGTCACACGCGGTATCTTGACCCATCTAAATTCAGAGTCAGAGCTGGCGGCCGTACTAGGCCACGAGATAGCCCATGTTACCGAGAAGCACGCATTTAAGAGTCAGAATCGTGGTAAGGCCATGAACGTGCTGACCACGGTTGCCGCTGTTGCAACTGGCACCCGGGAATTGATGGACATAGGTAACTTGTTTGGTGGTGTGCTATTGCGTGGTTATGGCCGTGAACTTGAATTGGAAGCGGATACCATTGGTGCCGAATATATGGCGAAGGCAGGCTATTCACCCATGGCGATGCTTAAAACCATTGAAGTGTTAAAAAACAAAGACCGTATCGAGATTGAACAGGCCAGAGAAGAAAATCGCCAGCCGAATGTCTATCACGGTATTTTATCCACTCACCCGGATTCTGATACGCGTTACAAAGAAGCGGTCGAGGCTTCAATGAAGCTAGTGCAGAAGTACGATGAGTTTATTAAGGCTGATGAATTTCTTGAGAAGTTAAACGGGCTGTCTTACGGTGACGTGCGCCAATCTGGTGTTGTTAGAAAAAACATGTTTTATCACCCAAAACTTGGCATCAAATTATCCTTTCCCTACACCTGGCGAGTTGAAACCGTTGGTAAGGGTGTGCAATTAACTTCCCAGACTGGTGATGCTGCATTCAGTATAACCACGGCTGCCATGGTGAAGGGCTTGAGCTATAAAGAGTATCTTGAGCAGCAGTTGGGTATGGATATCCGCGAAGGTCGTGAAGTGACAATTGCCAATCTGAATGGTTTTCTGGGTATTGCCAACCGTGCAGATTCTCCTTTCGGTCCAAGACCGGTTCGGGTAGCGATTCTTGAGGACCCGAGGCGGCGGGGTCTGTACATTCTCACGGGTGCCGGTAAGCATGATTTACATCGCATCGCCAATGACCGGGATTTTATTGCAACGATATTTAGCTTCGACAAGATGGATAATGATGACAGGCGAATCGCCAGGGCGCCAAAGTTACAGATTGTCCGGGCTGAAGAAGGCACGACCATGGAAGCGCTGGCAGAAGCATCGCCAATTCCAAACTATGCCCTTCAAAAACTCAGAGTGATGAATGGGCTATATCCTGATGGCCAGCCTGAGCCAGGCCAGCTTATTAAGATTGTTGACTAGAATACATTTTAGCCAGGCATTTCAGGCCAGGTTGACCAGCGATTCGTGACTGGCAATTTGTTCTTCGCTAGTGACATCCGGTAGCCTACCCCGGGCGATGACGTGGGTCATGCCCAATCGCTCAACATATTCCGCTAACTTATCTTTAACGTAAGCCTTGTCGCCAATGATGGTCCAGTCATCAATGTTTGCATCTTCCTCACGCATTGAATGTGGCGCGCTAGCATCCAGGGCTTGTTTTATTGCTCGCGCTTTAGACTGACTGTTAGTAACAAATACCGTCCGCATAATAGGCACGGTTGTCACTGGCGGCTGGTTGGTTGACCTGACAACCTCATTGTAGATGTCATAATTCTTCTCGAGGGTTTGTAGTGTTTCAACCGGAGATGCAAGATATGGCATAGCCAGTTTGCCTGCTTGTTTTAGTGCCAGGGGACCAAATGCAGCGACCCAGAGTGGTGGATGCGGTTGTTGTACTGGCAAGGGTGCAAGATGAACGGTCTTGCCATCTTCTTCTGTGACGATCACGCCGCCACGCCAGGCATTCTGCATAATGTCGAGGTTTTCCTTAAACCGCTTCCGCTTCTCTTTAGTTGGCAATTCAAAGGCCGTAAACATGGCATTTTGAACCCCACGACCCAGCCCCAGAATAAGTCTGCCAC
>CBDUKY010000166.1:0-7066 GCA_965367925.1 uncultured Pseudomonadales bacterium
ACTGTTATGCCGCCCAGTTTTTTGCCTAGCCAACGAGACACCATGGGCGCAAGCATAAGGGCAACAAATGCCGAGATGTAGTAGGGCAAATTCATATAGCCGATCTGGGTACTGGTTAATTCCCAGAAATGTCGGGAGAAGTAAATGCTCAAGGATGTAGACACACCGGCTGCCACCGCGGTTAACAGGGCAGAGAAGAACAAGGCGAAAAAGGATCGGTTAGAGAGGGTTTCCTTTAACTCACCGGCGGTCTTTTTCAAATTGAACTTGCCGTGTCGAACGGGCGGTTGGCGCAAATTCGGTATGTGTTTATGGGTGCCGAGCGCGCTGACGTAAATGGAGACAAAGATCACGAAGGACGCGGTTAAACCATAGTTTGTCCAACCCTCGACATATTCAAGACCACCTTTTTCCTCAGGGAGGAAAACCAGATAGTTCATCACTGCCATGGTAAGGCCACCCCACCAGCCGAAGAAGAAACGAAAGCTCATCATTTCTGTCCGCTGGTCATAGTCGTCTGTGAGTTCTGCAACCAGTGCCGTGGCTGGAATCTCATAAAAGGTAATCAAGGTTCGGATAAGGACGGCGATACAAACAAAGTAGAGAAACAGCCCCGTTTGATCAAATTCAGGTGGTGCCCAGAGAAAATAGTAGGCAACGGCCACAGGTAAGCCCGCGGCATACATAAAGGGATGACGGCGGCCCCACTTGGAATGGAAGTTGTCAGAAATATAGCCGACTAACGGATCTGAAATGGCATCAACTACCAGTGCAATCAGGATACCGAGGGAAACAAGGTCTGCCCGTAAGCCGATCACCTGGCTGTAATAAAACAGCAGCAGATAGTTAAAACCGTTGCTCTTTGCACCGTTAGCAACAGCACCGAAACCATAGTAAATCTTGGTCGATAAATCGACGCGCCGGACGACAGGGTCTGCCATGGGTGTTATTCCTCTTTTTCCTTACCCTAATTGGATCTGTGCAGCAGCTGATTTGTTGCAGGTAGCAGTTGCTGTCAGGGATAAGAAACTACAGCAATGTGAAGGTCGGGGCTAGAGGTATTGAGCAACGGATAGGGCCTCCTTCAGGACATTTATTACGAAGAGTCGAGGGATGTGTTTGTTGTCATTCGGTGAAAGACGTGTTTTATTTTCAGACAGTCGAAACCAAAAAGAGAGAAACCCGTGAACTTTGATTTTTCAGATGATGAAAAGATGGTCCGAGATCAGGCCCAGCGATTCCTGAGGGATAATTGCACCATGAGCACGGTAAGATCCGTGCTAGAAGGCGAGCAAGCCTATGCCAAAGACCTCTGGTCTGGCTTAAAGGATATGGGCTTGATGGCAACTGCGATACCTGAAGCCTATGGCGGCGTTGGTGCTGGTTACCCGAGCCTTTGTCTTGTGGCGGAGCAGTTGGGCGCACATCTGGCACCTGTGCCATTTGCCTCGTCTATTTATCTTGCTGTCGAGGCCATTCTTACCTATGGCACAGATGCTCAGAAAGAAAACTGGCTGCCTAAACTTGCCAGCGGCGAGGTGATTGGTACGGTGGCAGCGGTTGAGGGGATGAATGAACTCAGCGCAGCCAATATTCAAGCCGGGGTGAAATCGAGCAAGTTAAGCGGCACTAAACTGATTGTGCCAAATGGTGGTATTGCAGATATGGCCATCGTGCTGGCGAGATCAGGCCCAGAATCTGTGGGGCTCTTTATCGTCGATCTACATGATGCGGGTGTCAGTCGTGAAAATATCGCCTCAGTAGATCCAACGAGTAATACCGCAACCCTGACATTTACTGATGCACCAGCAGAAGGGCTGGTGGGTGGTGATGGCTGGGAACAGCTCAAGGTCATTTATGACCGGGCTGCTGTGATGCTCTCCTTTGAACAACTCGGCGGTGCCCAGGCAGCGCTAGATATGGCCATTGCCTATGCCAAAGAACGCTATGCCTTTGGTCGACCCATTGGTTCCTTCCAGGCCCTGAAACACATGATGGCGGATATGTATGTGGCCTTGAAGCTTGCGGAATCTAATTGCTACTACGCGGCCTGGGCACTCGAAACCAATTCCCCTGATCTGCCCCTCGCAGCGGCGACAGCGAGAGTGTCTGCAACCCAGGCATTCCAACTCTGTTCAAGGGATAACATTCAAGTCCACGGTGGCATGGGGTTTACCTGGGAGTTTGATTGCCATCTTTTCTACAGGCGATCTAACTACCTGACAGTATTGTTAGGTGGCATTACAACCTGGGAAGACAAACTCGTTAACAGCCTTTCAACTGCAGCATAAGGGAGCGCAATATGGATTTTAGTGATTCAAAAGAAGAAGCAGCGTTTCGCGCTGAAGTAAGAGCCTGGATTGCCGACAATGCACCTCACTACCTTGCAGAAGAGCTGGGTAAAAGTGGCTTTGGCAATACCCGCACCGGTGAATATGACGCCATGACGGAAGCCAAGAAATGGCAGAAGAAAAAAGCCGATGCTGGCTGGGCCTGTATTCAGTGGCCAAAGGAATATGGTGGCCGGGGTGCAACACCTATTGAGAGTGTCATCTGGAATCAGGAAGAGGGCGTTTACGGCAAGCTATCTGGCACTTTTATTATTGGTCAGGGCATGTGTGCGCCAACCATGATGGCCTTTGCTGATGAAGCGCACTTGAAGAAATATATTCCTAAAATCGCCAGTGGTGAAGAAATCTGGTGCCAGTTGTTCTCCGAACCTCACGGCGGTAGTGACCTTGCCGGGCTGCGAACAAAGGCTGAAAAAGATGGTGACGAATGGGTTATCAATGGCCAAAAGATCTGGACCTCCGGTGCCCAGCATTCAGACTACGGCATCTTAATCACCCGTACCGACCCTGACGTGCCCAAGCACAAAGGTCTGACCATGTTCTTCCTCGACATGAAAAGTCCAGGGGTTGATATCAGGCCGATTAAACAAGCCAATGGTGATAGCGGTTTCAATGAGGTCTATTTTGATAATGTTCGCATTCCTGATAATCAGCGCCTCGGTGAAGTTGGTCAGGGCTGGCAGGTATCATTAACAACCCTGATGAACGAACGGCTTGCCATTGGTGGTGGCATTGCCACTGGCTATCCAGAATTGCAGGATCTCGTTCAATCCCTGGTGATTGAAACCGGCACCGCGATTGATAACCCCATGGTGAAAAGCAAACTCGCGGACTGGTATGCAAAGGCCGCTGGCCTGCGAAATACAGCATCAAGGGCCATCACCGCACTTTCAAAAGGCGAAACCCCTGGACCAGAGAATTCTATTGGCAAGCTGGTGGCCGGTGGCATGATGCAAGACATTGCGAAGTTTGCCATTGACCTGCAAGGGCTAGCCGGGGCAATTGTTGATCCTGAAATCGCTGAAGGCTCCGCCAGATTTCAAGCCATGCTGTTGCGCTCACCTGCAGTACGGGTTGAAGGTGGTACTGACCAGATTCTGCGAAACATTATTGCCGAGCGAGTACTCGGCTTGCCGGAAGATATGAGAGCGGATAAGGGCTTGCCCTTTAACAAGATCCCATCGGGTAATTAAGACGCTCGAGGAAAGGTGAGACTGATCTCCTGGTTATTCAGCGTAAGAGGTTTTTGAACTTCTTACGCTGCAGGGCTCGCTTAGATCCAGAAAGGAGATGCGGAGCAGATAATGAGGCGCAGATAAGGTATCTAGTCCTCAGTTGTTAGCAGTGCCGAGATACCTTCTTTAAACAGAGAAACTGCATCATCGCCGCCTTTGCTTTCCAGGAACTCATTGGTGACGTTGATGTACTGGGGAATCTGTTCTACACCAATACCCAGGCTTTTGAATTGTGAATAGGCCTGGGTTGCACCCTGTAACACACTGCCATATTTACCTGCACTGCCCATCAGGGAAGTTAGCCCTTTGGTATTTTCAGATATAGCCGGTGCAGCTGCGAGGAGGCTATCCATCTCTGGCACCATGCCGCTCAGCTGGCTGAAGTCCGATGTGCCAAGGGTGGATTTTGCCAATCCAAATAAGGTACCAAGCCCACCTTTAGCTTGTGCGTCAGAAACACCTAACTGTTCTGTCACCATACTTGCAAGGCTAGAGGTAACTGCCATGGTGGTCGCTGTGGTTGCGGCACTGGCTGCAGCCTTACCAAGCGCTTCCGTGGTTGTTTGTTTTGCGGGTTTTTCTGCTTCGATCTGCGCTTCGTCTTCATCGGAGCCAAGACCAAAGAAATTCAAGGCGCTATCGAACCAGCTATCTTCAGCATAGGTATGAGGCGCAACAAGGATTAAACAGCAGAGTAGTAGGATTCGATGCATGGCTTTCTCTTCGTGGAAGTTTGGTTTAGGGCGTGCTTTGTAAAGATGTTACCGAGTCAAAGTGCAACAAGGTAGCGAATTCTCCCGTTAATTCCTGCTTATCTGGACTATTGGCTAGTTGGTCAGTCTTGTTACCCATTAGTCAGTACTTATTGATTACGCCTCCCGGTGAGAGGATATTGTGTGCAAGAAAAAAAATAACAGCAGACGATAAGTAGACAATTTATGACAGACGAAAAAGCCGGCCCTGTACCTGGGTGGTATCGACTCATGTGGTTTCTCGGTCGCCCGCCGGCCCTCACATCCAGCCAGTGGCGCATTCTGGGGCTAGTCGCTGCTGTTTCCTTGTTTGAACAATATGATGTTTATCTATTTTCCCTGAACCTGAAGCAAATTCAGGCTGACCTTGCCATCCCGGACTCGCAGCTTGGCTTTCTTGGTGCCATGGTTCGTGCCGGTTCTTTTCTTGCGATCATATTTGCACTTGCTGCAGATCACTGGGGGCGCAAAGCCATGCTGATGATTACGGTTGTCGGTTATACCCTGCTAACGGGTGCGACGGCATTTGCGCCGAACGCCCAGAGCTTCGTTGTTTTCCAATTTCTCGCAAGAGGTTTTGCCTCAGCAGAAGTCATGCTAGCAGCAGTGGTGATTGTTGAAGAATTCGCCCCCGAGCATCGTGGTTGGGGGATTGGTGCCCTTGCTGCCTTGCAAGCCTGTGGTGCTGGTCTTGCCTCTTTGATGTTTGGTTTTGTGGAATATTTACCCTACGGTTGGCGTGCGCTATATGTTGTTGGTTTGTTGCCTCTATTGCTGATTGCCTACTGGCGTCGAACCTTGCCAGAAACCGGTCGCTTTCAATCGATTGCGACGGATCAGGCGGATAAGAATATTGCCCGACCCATGATCGATCTGTTTCGAGCCAATCCAGTGCGAGTTTCTGCCTTGTTTAGTATTGTTTTTATGTTTGGGATTGCTGCCAGTGCGGGTGGCTTCTTTGCGCCAAAGTACTTGCAAGATGCACACGCCTGGACACCAGGGTCAATTAGCGTCTTGATGATCTTTGGTGGTGCCTTCGCAATTATTGGTAATCCACTGTCTGGTTGGCTAAGTGATCGGTTCGGCAGAAAACCTACTTCAATGGTATTTACCATGGCATTTGGTTTTGCCGGTATCGCCTTTTATACGGTGACCGGTAATTTTATTCCCCTGCTCTGGGTCGCGGTGGTGTTCTTTTCCATGGGTACAGATGTGACCCTGGTAAGCTTCGGCACTGAACTCTTTCCCACATCCCAGCGTTCCACTGCCTCGGGTATGCGCGGCATGGTTTCCACGTTAGCTGGCATCATAGGGCTCTCCGCTGTATCGGGTTTGTATCTGGTATTTGATTCAAACTGGACTGCTATTGCCGTGCTTTGTAGCTTGAGCTTTGCGGTGCCGATTATGGTCTGGCTATTTTTGCCGGAAACAGCAAGGCGAACCCTGGAAGAGATAAACGACGAAGAACCCTTGCCTGTGAGGGATTCCGCCTGATTTTTTGTCCGCAAGTGGTCAGATAAACCTGTAGACTAGGCATCTATTACTATTTGCCCAGCAATTCAGGAACCCGCTTGCCAACACCACCCACAGATCAAATTGATAGCCCCGAGGACCATGTGTCTACAACCGGCGAGCCTGCAACCGGAGCCGGCAGTCCCTCATTCTGGGACCTTGCGTTACACAAAAACCTCTTTAAAGCACTAAAAGCCATTGGTTTTACAGCGCCAACGGAAGTGCAGGCGGCGGCGATTCCACTTGCTCTGGCAGGTCGGGACCTGATGGTGTCGGCAAAAACCGGTAGTGGTAAATCCGCTGCCTTCTTGTTGCCCATGCTGCACCATATGTTGGAAGTTGATGCGCCAGATAGCGGTACCAGGGCGCTTATCCTGTTACCGACCCGTGAACTGGCCTTACAAACCCGCAAAATGTTTGAATCCTTGCGGCAGTTTACCCAGATCAGATGTGGTCTCGTGATTGGTGGTGAGCCCTTCAAGCATCAGATTGCCGCTCTGCGTAAAAACCCGGAGATTATTATTGGCACCCCCGGCCGCCTTGTTGAGCATCTGGATAAGGGCTCCATTGATTTTAATGACCTGGACATACTGGTGCTGGATGAAGCAGACCGGATGTTGGATATGGGCTTTGCCGAGGATATGAATCGGATTGCGGAAGCCTGTCGAAAAGAACGCCAGACGTTGCTGTTTTCCGCGACCCTCAAACATCAGGGTATCGACCGTATTCTGCAAATCCTCCATGAACCGGTTTCCATTGAGGTAGATTCTTTTAAAGCAGGCCATAGCCAGATTCGGCAGCAAATCGTTCTCGCAGATGATGACAATCATAAGCTCAAGCTAATTCAGGGACTGCTAAAAGAAGAAGGCGCAAACAAGGTTTTCGTTTTTTGTAAAACCCGTGATCAGTGTGAACAGGTCGGCGCGCGGCTACGGGATATGGAAATCAAGGTTGGGTTTATTCATGGGGAAATTGCCCAGAGTGAACGCAAGCAAGCACTGAATCGATTTAGAGATAACAAGTTGCAAGTGCTTGTTGCCACAGACGTCGCATCTCGTGGTCTCGATGTGCAGGATGTGGATCTGGTGATTAACTACACGGTTGCGCATTCTGGTGATGATCATGTGCACCGGGTGGGACGCACCGGCAGAGCAGGCAAAGAAGGCCTGGCTATTACGCTGGTAAACGCTTTCGAATGGAACAAGATGTCGAGCAT
>CBDUKY010000167.1:0-7065 GCA_965367925.1 uncultured Pseudomonadales bacterium
GCTTTGGTGCTGCTATGATTCTTGCTGCCCTCGGCGTACCGGAAGCGCATATATTCGACGACTACCTGCTCACAAACAGCGCAACAGATTTGTTTGATGCCATGCTACCAAGATTCAAGGAACGCTATGGTGAGGTCTTCAATGAAGAGGATCTACGCGTTATTGCTGGTGTCAGGCGAGAATATCTCGAGGCCGCATTAGCTGGCGTTGAGGAAAGTTTTGGTTCAATTGATGGATACCTGGAAGAAGTTGGTGTTGATCACCAGGCAAGACAAGAACTTATCAAGCGCCTACTGGTGTAAGTAAGGCGCTTGATAGTCAAGTTTTAACTCTGGGCAGGGATCTCAACCGAGGCGGTACCAAATACTCGCGTTTCACCCTTGTCGTTAGCAACGGTGATGTCGATTTCAACCAGTCGATCATCTTCATTGATATCTGTTACAACACCTGTGATCTTATGGTTTTGATCTGCGATCACTGGCGCACGAAAAACCGTATCAATGGATTTCACTTCTGCATCTGGCGCCCAGTTATGAATCATCGCTACCAGATAGCCCTGACTCAAAATGCCCGGCACCATTGCCCCTGGCAAACCTTCTTTTTTCGCCGCCTCATGATCCGAGAACCTCGCGCCACCCCAGCCAACTAGCTTCGCGAACTGTTTGACGGTTTCAAGGGAGGTATCAGGCGTGAAGGCTGGCAAATCTTCACCAAATTGTACTTCTGAAATGTTTGTGATCGCCATTAGCTTTTCTCCCGCATAACCAGTCGACTATCTGAATTAGCCAGATGTTTGCCGTCTGCATCATAAAACTCAAGTCGGGATACAACGAATACCATACGACCTGATCGGCCTGTCTTGGTGTAGATATCATGGAGGTGAGTGCGGCCGGTAATCGTTGTTCCAGGACGAACAGGATTAAATGTTTCCACGCCCTTGCCAGCATCCATACCAATGCCAAATCTTGGGAAGTCTGGCGGTAGCGCACGGCTACCACTTAAGCTTGCAATGTAGGTTGGCGGCGCTTGAAAATCTGGGTCTGTTGGATCGACAAATCGTGATGCTGTCTCTCCACAAAGCCGCGCATATTCACTGGTCACCTCGGCTTTAATCTCGAAGGTTCTTTCATCAAAGTCTTGATTGAGAAACTTCTCTCTTACTTCTTCTATATCCTGGTCCACAACTACCCTCTTTAAATCGAAATGTAAGGTCAGGCTGGCGTGTTAGCCGTTTTTAAGTTTACTGCCTCGAAGGCCCCGGCCTTAAGTGCCGCGACAAGATCATCAATTGTATCTATGTCCTGTTCGAATCGCGTTGCGCAGCGGCCGATATGGCTAACAATATGGGAGTCACTACCACCTATGCCGAGATACCCGAGGCTCTGGGCATTGTCGATGGCTATCTGGTCTTCTTGATCCCGACTACCGCCATTGTATATCTCTACGATCTTGACCCCTTCAGGCACGCCAAGGGCCTCTGTATGGGCAAACATACCTACTCTGGGTCGACCGGGATGACAAGGCACTGCAATCGCACCATGCGCATCACTTTCTTTTAGTACCATCTCAAGCGCCAATCTTGTGTTGGAGAAGTCGAAAACCGCCTGTAGCTCAGGTGTCACACCATAAACCAGCACATGACCATACTCTGTCTCGACTTCACTGGCCTTTAAGATCGTCAGATTAAATTTCTTTGCCAGATCACTGTAGTCAGACTCATCGTCAAACTGGCGGTGTTCCGTGAGGACAAAGCCGTCGATAGGTATGTTTTTAGCCTTGATCCACTGGCAGTAGTTTTCTACCTTGGCCCGGCCATCGTCTGACTTAATGGAATGTGTATGTAAATCTAATAACACGCTTATCCTACTTTTCTTCGCAACCGCACAAAATTGCCACAGGGCGCTTGGATGTGCAAGGGAAGCCAACCCCGGTGATCAACAGCTATAAGTTAGAACATACCCTGTGGACCGCTCACGGATAAGGCTATCGCTGATAGCCGACGGCCCCTGCATTGGGCCGGCGCGGGTCAGCAGCACCAAAGTATAATCCATCCTTAACCATTACTGATTGGGTGCTGCCCATGGTCTTTTGCCAGCGTATATCGTGGCCTCTGGCTTCAAGCAATGACACTGTGTCCCTGGTGATCCCTGGCTCAAGATATAAGGGTGCGCCTCGCCAGGATTGATGAATCCTCGGGGCAACGGTCGCCTCTTCAATATTCATATCATAGTCCAACACATTAACGATAATTTGCAGTACCACATTGATGATCCGACTCCCACCTGGGCTACCCGTTACAAGCACCACCTTACCCTCCTCATCAAGGACCAGGGTTGGGGTCATGCTAGACGCCATCCGTTTGCCACCGACAAGCGCATTGGCATGTTCGGGATCAGACAACTTGAAGTTCCGCATCTGGTTATCTAGCAATATGCCGGTCCCGGGTACAACGAAACCAGATCCGAACGAATAACCCAGGGTATAGGTATTCGATACCGCATTGCCAAACTGATCAACAATAGAAAAGTGCGTTGTATCCCGGCTTTCATATTTTTCAGCATCAGCCGGTTCTATATCTTTTGTCGCTCTGGATGAACGCAGATCAATACTGTTAGCGAGTTCATGGGCTAGTTTGCGGCTGAGAAACCCCTCAACTGGTACCTGGACAAAATCAGGGTCACCTATGCCTGCCCGTCGATTGGCAGCGCCAAGCTTCATTACCTCTGCTAACAAGTGATAGCTTTCAGAGCCGCCCTCTGGAAAACGCTCAACATCGAACTCAGAGAGAATATTCAGCATTTGTAGTAATGCCAGGCCCCCACCACTCGCCGGTGGCATGCTGTAAACCTTGTAACCTCGATAGTCGGTCGAAATGACATCACGATATTTCGCCTGATAGCGCTCAAGGTCAGCCGCGCTAATTGAACCACCAGCTGCAGTCACACCTTCGACTATCTTTGCCGCCAGTTCGCCGGTATAGAATCCATCTCGCCCATGATCTGCAATAAGGGTTAGAGATTCTGCCAGATCCGGTTGCTTAAAAAGCTGCTGTGGCAGGTAACGACTACCGTCTGCTTGCATATAGGTGGCGGCACTTGATGGATACTGCTCAAATGTCGGGCCGGAATTCTCCAATACATAGGCCAGGTCATCTGAGACAATAATACCCTGTCTCGCTAGCTCAATTGCCGGCGCAACTAGCTCACCCCAGGGTAAGCTACCAAACCTTTCCCAGGCTTCATACAAGCCTGCAACGGTACCTGGTACGCCCGCTGTATCAGGGCCATAGGTCAGCGCCTCGACATCAATGTTTCCATCTGGCTTTCGATATTTTTCCAGATCAAACTTCATCGGTGCCGCTGACCGATAGTCCAGCGCAATTGTCTGACCAGCGTCTGCTAGATGGACCAACATAAAGCCAGAACCACCAATATTGCCTGCCCGGGGTAGGGTCACTGCCAGGGCGAAGCCTGTCGCTACTGCCGCATCCACTGCATTGCCACCTTTTGCCAGGATGTCTCTTCCCACCTCGCTTGCCGTCTTATTCTGGGATACCACCATCCCTGCATTGGCAATAACAGGATGGCTCCTTGCATCATATTGAATGATCGAAACCGGGCTTTCTGTTTGAACCTGGCTAACAGGCGCTGTGGTACAGCCGGCTGTGCCAAGCAGGAGGCCAGCAAACAAATTAGCGGCAATCAGTGTTTTTGATTTCATGGCAAGGTACCTGGTTTCAAGAGCCTAACAATAACAAAATTCTGGCAAAAAAAAGGGGAGCAAATGCTCCCCTTTTTATCCTTACAAGACGACTAATCGATCAACTTGATTTGGAAATCAAGGTAGTAATAGCGTCCTAGATCACTGTGCTGGTCGGCGAAGTAGCCGAAGGAATCATCAGCAAACGGTGCTCGCTCATCAGTCAGGTTGTTAATACCAAACCGTGCACGAGTTTCCATACCATCAAACATTTCGAACTTGTAGTTAATGTTCATGTTGTAAGTTGTCATGGATTCAATGGTGAAATCACGACCATCGGAAAGATTCTGGTTGAACTCTTCGAAGTGCAAGCTTGTTGCAGCGACAGTCCAATCACCATATTTCCAGGTTACGCGCATGGTGTCTTTACGGCTGGGATTACCATCCTGACCTTTCAGGTTAGCGAAACCTACAACGGGTACAGATGCTGGCAGAATGCCAGAAGCCTTCCTGCTCGTACTCGTCCAACCAGGCACCTGTGTAACGCATATCAAAGTTACCAAACCTGGTATCGAACTCGTAGTAGACAGCTATGTCATGCCCCTTAATGGTTCGTGTATCCAGGTTCGCATAGTTGTCATCAACCCGCACAACTTCACCAGCGGCACAGATACCCTGTGCATCGTAAAGCGCTTGAGTCGCTGCATCGATGGTTGTTGGATCACGGACAACTGCCGTGTTACCAACGAAGGTACCACAGCTACCATTACCAGCTTGTATACGGAGCAGAAGATCAAGGGCAATGTGGTTTTCTTCACCGAACAGGCCAATGGTATCTTCCTTCTCAATTTCCCATACGTCAGCGGTGATGGTGAAACCTTCAAAAGGTTCAATCACGATACCGACAGATCGGTTGTCTGATTGCTCAGGTTCCAGGTCACGACTACCCTGCGCTGCACGTTGGATACCGTAGGTGCAATCCAATGTCGCTTCAGTTGGATCAACGAAGAAACAAGCGAAGTCATCACGTGTATTTGAACGAACAACCTGACCTTCATTCACAGTGACAAGGTTTGGTGCACGATAGGCCTCAGACCAGGAACCGCGGAAAAGAATTTGATCTACGAACCGATAACCAAATGCTACCTTACCTACTGTGGTATCACCGATATCAGAAAAATCCTCGTAGCGAAGTGCTAATTGCACATCAAGGTTATCTAGAACAGGAATCTGCAATTCAGCAAATGCAGAAGTTACCTGACGATCACCTTTACTATCAGCACTTGGGCTAGAGTTCAAAACATCGGAAACAAATGGGAAACCAACACCGGCATTATCTGTGAACTGAATTGTGCCATCGAGACGTGGGTCACGATCATCCACGAAAGACTCATCTCGATATTCCAGACCAGCAACAAAACCGACACCACCAGCGGGCAACTCCCAGATGTTTTGATTAGACATCTTGAAATCAACCATCCATAACTCCTGTTCGTTATCTCTGGTTACATCAATCAGTGCTTGCTCAAGGTTACTACCTGCAAGGGTTGGTGAGAAAACATTGATACCAGCTGAGGTTGGATCGTTTAGACCAGCCTGGAGCAAGGTGTTAGAGATACGGTTATGCGTAACGTCCGTACGCTCGGCTTTGGACCAGGTATAAGCACCTTCCCAATCCCAGTCATTCCAGTTGCCACGAAGACCAGCAACGATGCGATAAGTATCACCGTCGACATCGACAATACGTGGCACCTGTGCATAACGGTAGTTATCAAGTTCTAACTCAAGTCCAGTACAAGGGACGTTAGTGCCAATCACACTATCTGGTAGGCGATTTGGTGAGCCACAAGGACCAAAAGGATTGTAGTAAGCATCTGCAGCAATTCTTTCTTTCGCTACTGCAGAGAGTCTTGCTGATGGCTGACGAACGGTGTTGGTGTCTGAGTAGTACCAGGTCAATTCACCAAAGCCTTCAAGGTTATCGCTGAACTCATGCTCTACATAGGCATATAAGTTAGTACGCTCGAGTTCTGAGTAGAGGTCGCGATTTTCATTCAGGTTGTAACGGAATGTACCGTTGCCATCAACAGCACCACAAACTTGCGAGTTAATTGCGAACTCACAATTTGGATGACCAGTTGGAAAAGTTTCAAACTCACCGCTACTATCAGTGACATTGCCGCTCAGCCCAATACCAGAAACGCTAGGGCGAATATCGTACTGTCCATAGTTTGAGTTTGCGGAATCATTTCGGAACGTTGTGTTGTTAGTGTACGCAACCGGTGCGCGAGACCGAAAGTCACTATTTGCCCAGCGAGGATCGTCCTGTGAATTAACACGATCACGGCTGTAGTAGTTTAAGAAGGCACCGACATGAGTTCGGCCATCATTGAATGCCTTACCCCATTCGATAGTGAAGCGCTCGTCATTACGGGGAATATTGTCGTAATCGTCGTAACGAAACCTGACCCGTAGACCTTCAAAGTCATTCTTCAGCACATAGTTAATTACACCAGCAACAGCGTCAGCACCGTAGATAGCGGACGCACCGTCCTTCAATACTTCCGCACGACGCAAGCCAGTAACCGGCAAAGACTGGACGTTAACGGTATTAACAGGCACGAAACTACCACCAACTTCTTCTGTTTGGTATGCAGCAGAGTTAACCATCCTGCGACCGTTTAGTAGTACAAGCGTATTACCGGTACCCAGGTTGCGAAGGTTAAATGCACCAATATCACCTCGCGCTGAGTTGATACCGCCACTAATATTTTCTGATTCACTGAAGTAGTTTTGACCCTGTTCAGCCATAAACTCCAACAATTCATCACCGGAGTTTACACCCAGTGCTTCAATGTCTGCTTCAGAAATGATGGATACCGGTAGTGCGTCAGATATCTGAGCACCTTTGATCTGAGTACCAACAACAGTAACACTTTCTATTGTTTCCTCAGCAACAAGACTTCCACCTACGAGTAGCGACAGCACGACTCCCAGGCTTTTGACACCTACATTCGACATATTAATGCCCCCAATTTACGATTTGCGCCACAAGATCAAATCAGCCCCCGCCGACTTAAACTCGGAATGTGACGATAACATGTGAGCCTCGATCGAAACTCACACCCTCCGGTGCAGGATTGTACAACCAATTTCCAACAGCCGTATAGATTATTTACACCACTAAATAGCTCTTTTTGTCGTGTTTAGCGTTGATTCGAGCAGCTTGAACGCGATGGGGTTGCGACTGAACCTTCCCAATCAAGATCAGCAGCACCTAACCAGCCCTCACTGGTGCTTTTCAGGGCATGAATTCGCCCAAATGCGCCATATCGTTGATTAGGCTTAATCGTCAGGCCCGCAGCT
>CBDUKY010000168.1:0-7047 GCA_965367925.1 uncultured Pseudomonadales bacterium
GTTGCCTGAATTCAACGCCAGGGATTTGTAAACGAGGGTCGGATCTTGAATTGTGCTATCCAAACTGGATGCGGAATGCATTGATTTCCTTAAGGAAAACTACGAAATAGGTCTGTCTCATAAGCCGCATATTTGCGGTTTTGTGTTACAGTAAGGGTTATTTTTTCAGGAGTAGGGTGCCAGTGTTCGAATTGGTTCAGGCAGGCGGATGGCTGATGATCCCCATCATCTTATGTTCCGTTATCTCTGCTGCGATATGCGTAGAAAGATTTTGGACGCTCCGAAAAACCCAGGTGGTTCCAAAGAATTTACTTGCCCAGGTATGGAACTGGATCAAGAGTAATGAAATGGATAATCGTAAGCTCAGAGAGCTAAGGCTTGGCTCCCCGCTTGGGCAAATTCTAGCTGCTGGTATCGCAAGTCATAAGCGCGGTAGAGAACATATGAAAGAGGCAATCGAGGAGGTTGCCAATCAAGTTGTCCATGAAATGGAGCGGTATCTGAATACGCTGGGTACAGTTGCCGCAATCACGCCACTATTAGGACTTCTTGGTACGGTCATCGGTATGATTAAGGTATTTACCGCTATTCGCCTGGAGGGAACTGGCAATGCTGCAGTACTAGCCGGGGGTATTTCAGAAGCATTGATTACCACGGCAGCAGGACTAACAGTTGCGATTCCAAGCTTATTTTTCTATCGCTTCTTCCAGCGTCGTGTGGACGAACTTGTGATCAGCATGGAACAGGAAGCATTGAAATTGGTCGAGGTGCTAAATACAGATCGCACTGACACGAGAGCAACCAAAACTGATATGCCACAGGTTGTAGGTCAATAATGACAGACCCGCTATTTTTTTTGGCTGACATGCCACTATGAAATTCGCCCGCCGAACCAGAACCGAGGTGGAAGTCAATCTGACACCGCTGATTGATGTTGTATTTCTGCTGCTGATCTTCTTTATGGTTTCCACGACATTTACCAAAGATACACGTATTTCGATTGATCTTCCGGAAGCGGCGGGTGACCCGGGTCGGGTTGCAGACAAACAGATCGAAGTCACCGTGACTAAAGCAGGCGAATATGCGATCAATGAGGTGGCACTCGTAAACGCTAAACTTGAAACGCTCAAGCGTGCTATCGAAAAGGTCAGTGAGGGGGATACGACAATCCCGCTGATTATCACTGCAGATTCAGCCACACCACATCAGGCTGTAGTCACCGCCATGGACGCAGCTGGTCAACTAGGGTTTATACATTTGAGCATTACTACCAGGAACTCCAGTGACGGAGACACCTAAAAAAGATAATCCACAAAGCGACGTTCAGATATACGGCCGCTTACTAAGCTATGTGACGCCCTACTGGGCGGCCTTTTTGTTGAGTATTGTCGGCTTTGTCATCTATTCGACATCGAACGTCGCGTTTCTGCAGTTAATCGGCTATATCGTCGACTCTCTTGGTGGCAATGACCCTCTCTCCGATACCCAGATTGCGCCATTTATACGTGATCTGTTTGGTGGAGATGATGCCCTGAATCGGACGATCATTCCTATAGCGATTGTTGTGATTGTCTTTAGCCGAGGTATTGGTACCTTTATAGGTAACTATTTCATCACCTTTATCGGCACCAACCTTGTTCACAATCTCAGGGTTGAATTGTTTGATCGGTTACTGGTTTTACCTAGTAAGTTTTATGACAAGGCGGCAATGGGGCATCTCGTCGCCAAGGTGACCTTCCATGTGACCCAGGTTACCGGTGCAGCGACTGACGCAGTCAGGGTCATTATCCGTGAAGGCTTAACCGTCATTGGTTATATGGCCTATTTGTTTTACCTGAATTGGAAACTCACCCTTATATTTATCGCCGTGGCACCTTTTATTGCGCTGCTCGTCAACTATGCAGGCAAACGCTTTCGACGTATAAGTGAGCGTATTCAAGACTCCATGGGAGATGTTACCCATGTTGCATCTGAAGCTATCCAGGGCTACCGGGAAGTTCGAACCTTTGGTGGGGTAGAACATGAAAAACAAAGGTTCTTAAAGGTAAGTAACAATAATCGCCGTCAATCCATGAAGATGGTGATTACCTCATCAATTGCAACACCCACAGTGCAGCTCGTTGTATCAGGTGCGCTTGCTGGGCTTGTCTGGCTTGCACTGGACCCTTTACTACTAGCAAATATGAGCTCTGGTGATGTCGTTGCTTTTATCGGTACAGGTGGTCTACTTGCGAAGCCCATTCGCCAATTAAGCGAAGTAAATTCCACTGTTCAACGTGGTCTAGCCGCTGCCGAGGATATATTCGGTCTATTTGATGAACCGACGGAAGTTGATCAAGGCAAACTCACAATGCCAAAGGTTGAAGGTAAGTTAGAGTTTAGAAATGTCACCTTCGGTTATGATGATGCGGAACCTGTACTAAAAGATGTCAGTTTTATTGCCAGGCCAGGTGAAACTATTGCGCTAGTTGGTAGATCTGGTAGTGGTAAGAGCACCATGGCGAGTCTGATACCACGTTTCTACTCGCCACAATCTGGCACCATCTTGCTGGACGACCATCCAGTCGAATCCTTTACCCTTGAAAATTTGCGTAAGCATATGGCAATCGTTACTCAGAACGTGACCTTGTTTAACGATACTGTCGCGCGGAATATTGCCTACGGCATGCTTCGTGATGCAGACACTTCGAAAATTGAGTCAGCAGCTAGAGATGCCTATGCCTGGGAATTTATTCAGAAGCTGGATGATGGCCTGGATACGCTAGTAGGTGATGATGGTGTGTTACTTTCCGGCGGACAGCGGCAACGATTAGCGATTGCGCGAGCTTTCCTAAAAGATGCGCCAATCTTGATTCTCGATGAGGCCACCTCGGCATTGGATTCAGAATCAGAGCGATACATTCAGTCAGCGCTCGAAGCCGTGTCTCGAGGCCGCACCACAATTGTAATCGCGCATCGTCTTTCAACGATTGAGAAAGCCGATAGAATTCTGGTGATTGATAACGGGCAGATAATAGAGCAGGGCACCCACGCAGAACTGTTGGCGAAAGGCGAGCACTACGCTGGTTTACATAATATACAAGATGACGGCGGTGCAACGAAGAAGCAGGTTTTGAATCATCCAGGGTTCGATCCAGTGCCTGGTGTTGAGGACGCAGGATTTCAGTTATTCAGCGATGATTTTAATCCGTTTCTACGAGCCTGGTATGGAGACAATAGCTGGACCAAATTGTTGGCGCCATTGTCCTGGATATTTACCTTTGTCGCCGGTTACAGGCGCAATAGGGCGAGACCCTGGAAGGCACCTGTTCCTGTCATTGTTGTTGGCAATATCAGTGTTGGTGGCACAGGTAAGACACCGCTAGTGATCTGGTTAGCACAGCAGTTGACTCGTGAAGGTTATCATCCGGGCATCGTTACCCGCGGTTATGGTGGTGAGAGTCGTGACTATCCCGTGGATGTCAATTCACGCTCTGATGCTAACGAGGTCGGTGATGAAGCTATTGTACTTGTGAAAAATAGCCAATGTCCTGTTGTCGTCGATCCTGATCGATCGTCAGCTGTAAGGCATCTGCTAGCAACCCATGATTGCGATATTGTCATTACGGATGACGGATTGCAGCACTATGCCTTAGGTCGTGATATAGAAATCGCTGTCGTTGATGGAAAGCGGGGCCTGGGAAATGGTATGTGTCTACCAGCCGGTCCCCTTCGAGAAGGGGCTGGGCGGCTAAAGGAAGTAGACTTTGTTGTTGTGAATGGTCATGAATCATTAAACCTTGGCTGCGATCATTTTAATATGGAGGTTGTAGGTGGTTCAGTACATAACCTTTTAACTGACGATAAGTTGGCTGATCCTTGTAGCCTTGGTCGAACTGTCCATGGCGTTGCGGCAATCGGCAATCCAGAGCGATTTTTTAATACCTTACGAGATATGGGGTTCGAAGTGATTGAGCACCGTTTTTCGGATCATTATAAATATAAGCTCACAGATTTAGCGTTTGGTGACAGCTTGCCAGTCCTGATGACTGAGAAGGATGCAGTTAAGTGTCGCCAAATTGGTACTGATCAGATTCATGAGAACTTCTGGTATCTTGAAGCAACCGTCAAAATCGACGAGCAATTTTTGTCTGCAATTGAAAACAAGCTACAGACAAATACCAGCAAACTACAGACCAATACATAACATAGCTGAGGTTACCGTGGCGATTGATGGAAAATTACTAGCGATTCTTGTTTGCCCACTCTGCAAGGGTAAATTGGAATATCATCGAGAAGCAGATGAACTCTGGTGTAAGGCAGATGGGCTTGCCTATCCTATTAAAGATGAGATTCCTGTGATGCTAGATACAGAAGCTCGTACGCTGACATCAGATGAAAAATTAGGTTAAGACGTGCAGTTTACGGCGGTTATTCCCTCCAGGTACGATTCGCAAAGACTACCTGCCAAGGCGCTAATTGATCTTGCGGGTAAACCTATGATCCAGCGGGTCTATGAACAGGTTAAAAAAAGTGAGGCTAGTCGTGTGATCGTTGCGACCGATGATCAACGCATATCGGACGTTGTCACAGGCTTTGGCGGCGAGGTTTGTATGACAAGTGCGAGCCATCCTTCTGGCACTGATAGAATCCAGGAAGTCTCAAGTCAGCTAAAGATGACCGACGATGAAATTATCGTCAATGTTCAAGGGGACGAACCTTTAATTCCGCCCGCTGTGGTTAATCAAGTGGCGAAGAATCTAGCAGATAACGATGCTGCAATGGCGACCTTATATGAACCGATTCTTGAAGCTGCAGATGTCCTCGATCCGAATATCGTCAAGGTGGTTACAGATCAAAAAGGGTTCGCGATGTATTTTAGCCGCGCCCCGATTCCCTGGGATAGAGATCTATTTCCCGATTCAGTCAACACCGGGACAAGGCAATATAAACGCCATGTGGGCATCTACGCTTATCGTGTTAGCCTACTAAACCAATATGTTACCTGGGATGTAGATGAGATCGAATTACTGGAGAAGCTTGAACAGCTAAGAGTATTGCGAGCTGGATATAAAATTCATATCGCAGAATCTTTGGAGACGATACCGCCAGGTATCGACACAGAAAAAGATCTGCATCGAACCCTGTCGATATTAAATCAAGAAGCCTGAGTTACTTTGGCTGCATCCTGATACCACTATCCAATCGAATTGTTTCACCATTTATATAGTTACAATTGACGATATAAGCGGCAGTCTGAGCAAACTCATCTGGATTACCGAGTCGCTTGGGGAATTGGGTCATTTCGATAAGTGGCTCACGTACTTGTGGTGGCGCGAACTTCATCATTGGTGTTTCAAAGATGCCTGGTGCGATAGTCGCAACACGAATGCCCTGACGTACCAGGTCCCGGGCGATAGGAAGGGTCATACCTGCAACACCACCTTTACTTGCACTGTAGGCTGCCTGACCAATCTGACCATCGAAAGCCGCAACTGAGGCAACGTTAATAATTACACCACGTTCACCATCTTCAGTGACGGGTTCGTTCTTTGCCATGGCTTCAGCACAAAGACGTAAAACGTTGAAGGTACCGATAAGGTTTACCCTGACGACAAACTCAAAGGTTGCCAGTGGCATTGGACCGTCTTTACCCAGGGTACGTGCAGCAGCACCAATACCCGCGCTGTTTAGATTAACGTGCAGGGCACCGAAGGTATCAAGGGTCTTTTGTACTGCTGCTTTTACGGCAGCCTCGTCAGCAACATCACCAGCGGCGAATGTCGCATTTTCGCCTAGCTCAGCAGCGGCCTTTTCAGCATTTTCTTCATTCAAGTCGAAAACACAAACTTTTGCACCAGCCTTAACAAAGTTCTTGGCAGTAGCAAGCCCGAGGCCGGAAGCACCTCCGGTGATAAACGCGACCTTATCTTGTAGATCCATGGATAATTTCTCCTGATGTATTGAGTAAGTAAAATTTTGTTAGGCAAGTATACCTTGCGGTGCCCCTTCAGGCATAAATGCAGGACACGATATAGGCAAATATTAGTTTCGGCTATACTTCAGGGCCTCAGTGTTTAATGAGTAAAGCGGTCTTACCTGTGGATATACTAAAACATCTTTCCCTTTCGGCCCGAAATACGTTTGGTTTGCCTGCTGTCGCCGAGTATTTCTGCGAATGCCGTACTGAAGATGACCTTCTTGAGGGGCTCGAATTCGCCCGGACAGAGCAATTGCCTATTACGGTGTTAGGTGGCGGCAGTAATCTTGTCTTAAAAGATGCTGTGCCGGGGCTTGTCCTTGCGATCAATACGAAAGGTATATCGGCGAGTGGTGATCAGGTACGCTTTGCTGCCGGTGAGAATTGGCACCAGAGTGTCTGTTGGGCAATAGAGCAGGGTAGGTACGGCCTTGAGAATCTGTCGCTTATTCCTGGTAATGTCGGCGCGGCGCCAATTCAAAATATTGGTGCTTACGGCGTCGAGATCAGTGAAAGGCTTGTCAGTGTCGATGCTGTCTCAAGAGCATCAGGTGAGCGTGTCAGCTTCTCTAATGCAGATTGCAAATTTGGCTATCGAGACAGTGTGTTTAAACAATCGGCGCGCGATCAATTTGTCATTGTCACCCTCACCGTTAAGCTTGATCCGGTATTTACGCCTAATCTCGCTTATCAGGGAATCACGAACTATCTTTATGAGCACCAGCTTGATATGACCGCAGCGCACGTCAGCGACGCTGTCATTGCACTACGCAGGGAAAAGCTACCGGATTATAGACAACAGGGTAATGCGGGTAGTTTCTTTAAAAATCCACTGGTATCTGAGGGTAGATATCGAGATTTGTGTCGAGACTATCCTGACTTAACCGGACATATTCAGGATGATGGGCAGGTAAAACTATCAGCAGCTCAACTCATTGATCAGTTGGGTCTGAAGGGCCATAAGGTTGGTGGTGCCATGGTATCGAAACAGCACGCACTCGTTATCGTAAATACTGGCTCAGCATCATTCGATGATGTTTCAAATCTTGCAGAATTTATTCAAGGACGTGTGTCAGAAGCGTTCGATA
>CBDUKY010000169.1:0-7013 GCA_965367925.1 uncultured Pseudomonadales bacterium
CACCAAGCTTGCGCTACTATGATGAAATTTCACCAGGGCTCACACCAACCCTGACAAGTTCTAGCCTATTGGCCCAGAAACAACTGGCCTGCTCCCATTGCGGCATTGCAATGTTGCCCCAGTTCGTTGGCGACATTAGCCCCGAACTGAACCTTGTTTTACCCCGGCAGGTGACGATTACTCGTACCTTCTGGCTCGCCGTTCACGAGGACATCTTTGAACACGCAAGAATTCAGGCGGTGGTTAAGTTCCTTGTCGACACTGTTAAAAATCGTCCATTACTCTAGGTAGGCATCGTAGTTGTTGCTAAAACAAGCAACTAATCCTAGGATAATCCCAGAATTTCAGGAGCAAACTCATGTCTGAACAATATTCTAGTGATCCCGCCTTGAGGAAATCCCTGGTTGAACGGATGCGTGCTGGTGACATGACCGTTTCAAACAAGGAGGTCGCTGAGGTCTTTAAGATTGATCCACACTATGACCCCTATAGTGTTTCCCTGGATAGTGTTGACCCGGCCCACCCGGCACTGTTCGCAAACGATACCCTGTGGAAGCATTTTGAAAGGTTAAGAGAAGAAGATCCTGTCCATTACCATGAAGAAAGCCTGGTAGGTCCTTATTGGTCCGTTACAAAGTATCAGGACATCATGTACGTTGATTCACATCACGAGTTATTTTCCTCGCACTACAAACAAGGTGGAATTGCCCTCGGCGGGGTACCGAATCGAGACGACGAATTTGTCTTGCCCATGTTCATCCAGGAAGATCCTCCCAAGCACGACGCACAGCGCAAAGTCGTCACACCCTTATTCGTACCTAAACAACTTGCGGATCTTGAACCTCTGATCAGAGAACGTGCTGGTCACATTCTGGACAATCTGCCACGCAATGAAGAATTCAACTGGGTACGTGCCGTGTCCGTTGAGCTGACAGCTCAAATGCTCGCAACGCTATTTGATGTGCCCCAGGAAGATCGCATGAAACTGATCTTCTGGTCTGACACCATACAAAATCTGTCAGACCCAGAGCAGTTTGAAACACCGGAAGAAGGTTTCAAAATCTTGTTCGAATGTCTCGCCTACTTCCAGGAAATATTTGAAGAACGAAAACATCTGCCACCCAGGTTCGATTTGATTTCCATGCTCGCACACGATCCCTCTACCCGTGATATGCCACCAGAAGAATTGCTTGGCAATATCATGCTGCTGATTGTTGGTGGGAACGATACAACCAGGAATTCCATTTCTGGCGGTGTGCTTGCCTTGAACCAAAATCCTGCGGAATACGAAAAGCTGTTACAAAATCCAGCTCTTATTCCCAAGATGGTGCCAGAAATAATTCGCTGGCAATCGCCAGTCGCTCATATGGCCAGAACTGCAATGCAGGATACTGAGCTTGGCGGAAAGAAAATCAAGAAAGGTGATCGGCTTGCCATGTGGTATATATCTGGCAATCGCGATGAAAGCCATATTAAGGACGCCAACAAATTCATTATCGACAGGGCAAACCCACGCCAACACACTGCATTTGGCTATGGTGTACATCGTTGTGTCGGCAATCGGTTGGCCGAGATGCAGTTATGTGTCATGTGGGAAGAAATCATGAAACGCTTCGGTAAGGTTGAGGTCACTGGTGACCCGGTCTACCTTGCATCTAACTTTATCCATGGCATTCGAGAACTACCTGTGACAATTCGAGACTAGCCGATCTCGTTAGTTATCGCAGCGAATGTGGCCACTCGCACTTCCTGGTTCGTAAATAGATACACAGCGTTCCTGCAGTGCGCCTGGTCCCCGCACACCCACTCAGACCGACTTCACTCCATAATGATTTCACTTTTCACCCTGTCAATAGATTTACATCAAGAAAACATCACCTTCCCTTAACCTGTTAGTACCCAAGAGATCGGATTTCTGGCATTATCCACGGCCTACTCAATTGTAGGTATCTAAGCCGTCTGCTATGAATCTATTCAATGACATCCACCTTAAAAACTTACGAGGTGATTTCTTCGGCGGACTTTCCGCTGCTGTAGTTGCCCTGCCTTTAGGTCTCGCGTTTGGCGTATCAAGTGGTCTGGGTCCGGAAGCTGGTTTGTACAGCGCCATCCTCGTCGGTCTCTTTGCATCCATATTCGGCGGTACCCCCGCACAAATATCAGGTCCTACTGGTCCGATGACCGTGGTTATGGCCGGTGTGGTCACCCAGTATCTGGCCGCCGACCCGGAAAATGGTTATGCCAGTGCATTTGCCGTGGTGGTCATGGCTGGTGCTTTCCAGATTGCCTTTGGTGCGCTAAAACTAGGAAAGTACATCGTTCAGGTCTCCTACCCGGTGATTTCTGGATTTATGTCCGGGATCGGCGTGATTATTATCGTCTTGCAGCTTCGACCATTTGTTGGGCTTGATACCTTATCAGCACCACTTGATGCACTGATGGACATTCCTAATTTGTTCCTGGCGTTTAAACTACCGGATCTCATTCTCGCCGCACTGGCACTGACCCTGGCTTTTGTCTGGCGCGGTCGATTAAACAATATCTTGCCTTCGCCAGTCTTGTTGATTCTTGTGGGTACCATCGCAGCATTGATGATTCCTTTTTTTAATAGCGTGCCAACAATTGGCGCCATCTCTTCAGGTCTACCTACACCACATATACCTCACTTTAGTGCCGCGCTAATCCTCGATGAGATTGCCATGGCACTCTTGATTGCAACCCTCGGATCAATCGACTCCCTGCTGACATCACTTGTTGCAGACAGTGTTTCAGATGCCCAGCATGACTCGGATAAGGAACTGATCGGTCAAGGTATTGGTAACTTTATCGCCGGCTTTTTTGGTGCTCTGCCTGGTGCAGGTGCAACCATGCGAACCATTGTTAACGTCAAAAGTGGCGGTAAAACCGCCCTCTCCGGGGTTTTCCATTCACTGCTGATCGTGGCCGTGATTCTCGGTGCGGGACCCCTGGCAGCAAATATTCCAACGGGGATACTCGCTGCCATTTTGATCAAGGTCGGCATCGACATTATCGACCGCCGGTTCCTTAAGAAGTTACACCTCATGCCGCTATTTAGCGCTGGCCTGATGTTACTCGTGCTATTGCTGACCGTATTTGTCGACCTGATTACCGCGGTATTTGTCGGTATCTTTATTTCCAATATGGTGACCGTGGACAGGCTCACGGATACTCAACTCGATAACATCCGGTTTTTAACCGATAGCAATCCGCTGCTCGATAAATTCAAACCACGATTCGAAAAGATTCTGATGATCGAACTGAATGGACCGATTAGTTTTGGTGTCAGCCGGGGCATTAATCGACGCCTGGCCGAACAAGGCCATCACGATGCCTTGATGATCGATTTAAGTAATGCGCAACTACTGGGGATTACCACAGCGCTTCTGGTACTCGATATCCTGGAAGACGAGCAAGCGAAAGGACGCACCGTGCTAATCAATGAACATTTAGACGAAACTGTCTTTGCAAACCTGCACAAACTTGGGATATTTGACCGTATAAAACCAGAAGACCGGTTCTAAAAGCGAAATATCTGCGATCACACTAACAATAACAGGACGTGATTTATGAAGAGAAACATCCTAAGGGTGGTTGCCGCATTACCTGGCGTCCCCATGCTAGTAAACGGCCTTAGCTTTATTTTTACCCCTGTCGATGCAGCAAAGAGCCTTGGTATGCCGCTTCTCGATGGCATTGGCCGAAGCACTCAGATTGGCGACTTTACCGCCTTCTTTATTGCCTCAAGCATATTTATATTTATGGGTGCTTATCTCGCCTCTGCACGCTGGTTGAATGCTGCTGCCCTGCTGCTTGGTCTTGCAGCTATCATGCGAACCATGGCCTATCTTCTTCACGGTGCAGACCTGGCTACGACGCTTATTGCTGCCGAGATTATACTCACTGTCTGGTTAGTGGTGACCGGCCAACTACTAAAGCGCAGCGAAGTAGAAGCCTGATTCAGCTAGCGGACTAGAGTGCTAACCAATCAATGGGTTTCTGGCCAGTATCTTCAAGATAGGTATTACAGATTGAGAAGTGCTTGCAGCCAAGGAAACCCCGGTGTGCAGATAATGGGGATGGATGAGGTGCTTTCAGCACCAGATGCCGCTTGCTATCAATCACCTGACCTTTCTTCTGTGCGTAGCTACCCCAGAGCAGAAACACAATATGCTTCCGTTCTTTCGCGAGCACCTCAATCACCTTGTCGGTAAATGTTTCCCAGCCCTTGCCTTGATGAGATGCCGCCTTGTTCTGCTCAACGGTGAGTACACTGTTTAGCAGCAAAACACCCTGCTTTGCCCAGCCTTCTAAATTGCCGTGAGCAAAAGCATATTCTGCACCTAGATCAGATTGAATTTCTTTATAGATATTCTGAAGAGATGGTGGGATACGAACATCTTTTTTCACTGAAAAGCACAAACCATGGGCCTGACCTGGACCGTGATAAGGGTCCTGGCCAAGAATAACAACCTTCACTTGATCGAAGCTCGTGGTATTTAGTGCGTTAAAAATCTCTGAGCCTTTCGGATAGATAACCTTTTTCTGCTGCTTTTGCTGCGCTAGAAACTGACGCAACTGCTGCATATAAGGTTGCTCAAACTCAGGCTTTAGTCGGGCTAACCAACTTGCCTCAAGCTGAATCTCAGGCATTTTTCCTGGGTCGCATATGAGGAAAAAGAATTACATCGCGAATTGACTGGCTATCGGTTAGCAACATCACAAGCCGATCTATACCTATCCCCTCACCTGCGGTTGGTGGCAAACCATATTCCAATGCCTCGATATAATCCGCATCATAGTGCATGGCTTCACCGTCCCCGGCATCTTTCGCCTCTACTTGTTTTCTGAACCTTTCAGCCTGATCCTCAGCATCGTTAAGCTCAGAAAAACCGTTAGCAATCTCATTGCCCATACAGAATAACTCGACCCGATCTGTCAATGTCGGGTCATCGTCATTGCGCCTTGCCAGGGGTGAAACTTCTGTCGGGTGCTGGGTAATAAAGATGGGTTGTTCGATCTTGTCTTCAACACAGGCTTCAAATATTTCCATGACAAGCTTACCCTGCCCCCAGCTTGCTTCAGGTTCCACACCGAGTTTTTTCGCTAGCGCTCTGGCACTTGATTCATCTGCCAACTGCCCAGCTGTGATATCTGGATTGAAGCTAATAATTGCCTCGGCCATGGACATCCGTTTAAACGGCAAGCCAAAATCTATTTCCGTATTCTTGTAGATAAATTTGCTGGAACCCAGTACCTGCTCAGCCACGCCACGGAATAGTTCTTCCGTGAGGTCCATCAGATCATTGAAATCTGCATAGGCCCAGTAGAACTCCAACATGGTGAATTCCGGACTATGGTTAGTATCAACGCCTTCATTACGGAAATTGCGATTTATCTCGAATACCTTTTCGAATCCGCCTACCACGAGCCGCTTGAGGTTTAGCTCTGGTGCCACCCGCAAATACATATCGGTATTTAGCGCATTGTAGTGTGTCGTAAAGGGCGCTGCTGTCGCACCACCAGGGGACGCCAACATCATGGGGGTTTCTACTTCCATAAAATCTCGATCGAGGAAATAGCGACGAATTCCATCGACGATCTTGCCGCGCTTGATAAATACATCCCGGCTTGCTTCATTAACGATAAGATCGACATAACGCTGTCGATAGCGTGCTTCTGTATCTGTCAGACCAGCATGTTTCTCAGGCAAGGGTCGCAACGACTTCGTTAGCATGCGAATTTCTGTTGCCTTGACAGACAACTCACCCTTGTTTGTTTTCATCACCGTGCCACGAATCGCGACAATGTCGCCCATATCCCACTTGTTAAAAGCTTCGTAGGCTTCATCTCCTACATCACTCTGACGGATATAGGCTTGAATTCTACCTGTGACATCCTGCAGTGTGACAAAGCTCGCCTTACCCATAACTCGCCGTAACATCACGCGACCAGCAACACTGGCCGACACCTGTGCAGCTTCGAGGGCTTCTTTTGTTAGCTCACCATGCGCTTCATGCAAGTCTTTCGCATAATCCTCACGCCTGAAATCATTAGGGAATGGGTTACCCTGTTTACGTAGTGCATCGAGCTTTTGCTTACGAATCGCAAGAATCTCTGATTCATCTTCTACTTTGACTTCGGGATCTGTACCGGCGTTGTTGGTGTCGTCTGACATGTCTTTTATAAACCTTGCTTCAAACTTGCTTCAATGAATTGATCTAGATCACCATCCAACACTGCACCGGTGTTAGAGGTTTCCACATTGGTTCTTAAATCCTTAATCCTGCCAGAATCCAGCACGTAAGATCGGATCTGACTACCCCAGCTAATATCGGACTTATTGGCTTCAATTTCTTGCATCTCAGAGCGGCGTTTCAGCTCTTCCATTTCGTACAACTTGGCTTTCAGTTGTTTCATGGCCTGATCCCGGTTCTTATGCTGGGACCGCTGATTTTGACACTGCACCACAATACCGGAAGGTTCGTGGGTTAATCGAATAGCAGAATCCGTCTTATTCACATGCTGACCACCAGCACCACTTGCCCGATAGGTATCTACGCGCACCTCGGACATGTCAATTTCGATATCAATATCATCATCAAGCTCTGGTGAGATAAACACTGACGCGAATGATGTATGACGTCGACTACCGGAATCGAAGGGTGATTTTCGCACTAGCCGATGAACACCAGTTTCTGTTCGCAGCCAGCCATAGGCATGATCCCCTTCAAAGCGAATCGTCACACCCTTTATACCAGCAACGTCGCCATCAGAGATTTCCATAATTTCGGTTTTAAATCCCTTTGCCTCACCCCAACGCAGATACATCCGCATAAGCATCTCAGCCCAGTCCTGGGCCTCGGTACCACCAGAGCCAGATTGGATGTCCAGATAGGCGTTGTTTGGGTCCATCTCACCGGAGAACATCCGCTGAAATTCAAGCTTTGCAAGCTGAGCATCCAGCGTTTTGAGCTCTGCCTCTAGATCTGCCA
>CBDUKY010000170.1:0-7010 GCA_965367925.1 uncultured Pseudomonadales bacterium
GGCAACACCAGATCAACTCTGCCTTGTCGCTGGGGATACCAGGTATAAGGTTCGTTAGCAATCGCAAGCTCCGCTGCGTACTCCTCATGAACACGTCCAGTTTGTGCACCGCGCATCTCGGCGCTGCTTCTGTTCTGACCAAAGCCTCGACGTTCAAAGGACAGGGTTGTGGTCGCCACTACCCAACCGTTACCAGGACCACCCACCAGATCATCTGGATCAACACTGGCGTCAGTCATAAATACTTCGTTAAAGGATGCATGACCATTCATTTGTCGCAATGGGCGAACCTCAACCCCTGGTTGACGCATGTTTATTAGGAAAAAACTCAACCCCTGATGCTTGGGCACATCCCAGTCTGTCCGCGCCACGAGGATGCCATAATCTGCATGATGGGCACTGGTGGTCCAGACCTTTTGACCGTTGATAATCCACTTGCCATCAATTAGCTCTGCTTTGGTGCTAGCACCAGCAAGATCTGAACCCGAGCCTGGCTCGCTAAACAACTGACACCAGGCTTCTTCACCGGTCAATATTGGCCGAAGATAGCGTTTCTTCTGGGTATCGGAGCCCATGGCAAGAATTGTTTCTGCCGCCAGCGTCCGCGGTCCGGCATGAGCAGCACCCACAGCACCCTTTTCTCTGAACGCTTTTGTGACAATACTTGTTTGCTGCTGGGTAAAGCCGCGTCCATAGTAATTAGTTGGCCAGTGGGGCGCGGCCCAACCGCCATCAACAAGGATATTGCGCCATTCAATAAGTGACAGATCAGGTGACCAGTGCTCGTCTAACCAGTCTTCAACGGCGCGTTTAATTTCTTGATCTGTCATCTGTGTCTGGCTCATTGATTTGCCTCCAGAAACGTCATCATTTGCTCGCGATGCAAGTAGGGTGACCCCATAAACACCTCAGAACTCTTTGCTCGCTTGAACCAGAGATGAGTGTCATCTTCCCAGGTAAAGCCAATACCACCACGCAGTTGAATCGCTGTTCGCGCCGCATTCATATATACATCACTGGCCATGGCTTTCACCATATTCGGTAAGTAGGCTTCACCCTCCCCACCATCCAGATAGTGGGCTGCATGATGGGTCGCTGCTCTGGCGAACTCCAACTCCATCAGCAAATCTGCACAACGATGTTTTAGACTCTGGAATGATCCAATCGGGCGCCCAAACTGGACCCGCATTTTTGTGTATTCAACCGTTGAATCAAGGAGATGCTGCGCTCCACCAATCATTTCATGCGCAAGGGCTACACAAATATGCTGCCAGATACTTGTCAGTGCCTGGGGCGTAAGATCACCGATCTTTTCCACAGCCACTTTTTGAAATTCAACCCGATTGAGTTTACGTGTCGGATCAAGGGCTTGCTGGGGGCTGATAACAATACCTGTAGTTTTCGGACTTGTAACAAAGAGACCTCGGCCACTGGCTGAGTTGGCAACAATCACCAGTAGATCCGCATTGTGTGCATCCAGGACAAGATTCGCTGCACCAGAAAGGCTACTACCACTTACCTGTAACTGGCTTCCAAGCCCCGCGGGTGAATTCAAATCATCTAATACAAGGCTAGCAATGCAACTGCCACTGGCGATATCCGGCAGGTATTCCGCCTTATATTTATCGTCAGCACCAATTAGTACGCCATAGCCCGCCATCACTGGCGAAGAAAAAAACGGGCCACAATACAAATAGCGGCCCATTTCTTCTGTGGTAATACCAAGTTCCGTCGCACCAAATCCGGCGCCACCGTAAACTTCTGGAATATGAATACCAGAAAGACCTAGTTCAACGCACATCTGTTGCCAGACGCCAGGGTCGAATCCGGTCTCACTCGCCATTAGTTGACGTACGACACCGGGTGTCGATTTCTCACTGAGAAATTTCGCGACAACATCGCGAAATTGATGCTGGTCTTCGGTAAAACCCGCTGCCATAGCGTCCCTCTTTAGCTTGTCTAACGCTTACCTAGAAGCCTTGTAACCGGGCGAAGCGATCACGATGGTAGGCCTGATTGCCAAACGCGGTTTCCAGCACCCTGGCACGTTTTAAATAGAGCCCGGCATCAAATTCATCCGTCATACCAATACCACCATGAATTTGAATTAGCTGGTTTGACATTTCATGGAGAAAATCGCCAACACGACATTTTGATAGCGACACCATTTCGGCGACATTATCTGCATCCTTATCAATGGCTTGTAGCGCTGCCTCCATACAAGAACGGGATAATTCCATGGCACTAAATAGATCAGCAGCCCGGTGGCCGAGTGCCTGAAAGGAGCCAATAACCTGCCCGAACTGGACCCGGGTTTTTAGATACTCAAGGGTCATATCGAAAGACTGTGCGGCCGTACCAAGCATTTCTGCAGCGAGACCAGCTCGTGCGCGATCCAAGATTTGTTCAAGGGGGGCAGATGCCTTATCCACTTCACCAAGCACGGCATCGGCAGCAACGCTAACACCATCAAAAACCACATTGGCATAGCCTCTGGAATCAACGGTATTTAATCGGGTGCGTGACACCCCTTTTGCATCTGCAGGTACAAGAAATAGGCTTAGTCCATCGCTATCGCCCTTTTCACCACTGGTGCGTGCAACCACGATAAAGCGGTTTGCTGTCATTCCTTCGTGGACGAAGGTCTTGGCACCATTTAGCACATAGCCATCGCCGCTTGCCTTTGCTGCTAGCGCTGTGTTCACCGGATTGTGTCTTGGACCTTCTTCAAGGGCGAGGGTCACAATCTGTTTGCCGTTAGCGATACCAGGCAAGATGGCCTGTTTCTGCGCTTCACTACCCGCCAGCACAATTGCGCTGGCGCCGACAAGCGCAGAGGCAAAAAGTGGTGATGCTGTGAGTTGTCGACCAACTTCTTCAAGCACAAGGCCAAAGGTTTCATAGCCCAGGTCAGAGCCACCATAGGCTTCAGGAATAATAATGCCAGGCCAGCCCATCTCAACCATACCTGCCCAGGTCTGTTCATCAAAACCCAGTTCACTTCCGCTATCCCGCATCTTCCGGAATACCTGAACCGGTGCCTTTTCACTCATCCAGGATTTCGCCTGGTCTCGGATCATTGATTGTTCTTCAGTTAACGCTGCCATCTGTACTAACCCTTCTGTGTCGTCTCGGGTAAACCGAGGATATTCTTGGAAATAATGTTTTTCTGAACTTCAAAAGAGCCACCATAAATGGACATGGCTTTTCCTGAGAGCCAGGAACGTACATTGTCTAATTCATCACGGGTGAATTCTCCGCCTTCCCAGCCAAGTCCCTGACTACCCATGATTTCCATGGTCAGTTCAGCGCGCGTTTGTGCCACCCGGGTTGCTGAATTCTTGAGAATTGAAGCAGCTGCACTCACTTCAACCTTGCCCTTTGCTTCCGCGGTGATTCGGCTAATGGTGAGCGAGTGGGCCTTCGAATCCATGATGTGATCTGCAAGTCGAGTTCGCAGGTCCGCATCATCCAGCCGTCCTTCATCATCAACACCAACATAGCCCTTGGCCACTTCTTGTATTGTTTCTTTGACGACAGCAACGGGCCTTGAACCAGTTTGACTCTGGCGTTCATGTTGCAGCAGGCGTTTAACCACACTCCAACCATCATTGAGCTTACCAAGCAGATCACCTTTCTCTGCCACGGCATCATTGAAGAAGGTTTCACAAAATGGTGATGCACCGGCAATAAGCCGGATTGGCCGGGTTTCAATACCTGGCTGGTCCATCTTCAACATAATAAAGCTAATACCGTCACGCTTTTTCGCGCTCGGGTCTGTACGCACAAGGGCACCACACCATTGGGACTTATCAGCACCTGAGGTCCAGGTTTTCTGTCCATTTAATATCCAGTTATCACCATTGTCCTGGGCTTTGGTTGCAAGTGACGCAAGGTCAGAGCCAGCGTTTGGTTCTGATAAACCAAGACACCAGCGCACTTCACCGCTTGCAATTGGCGGCAGGTGACGTTGCTTTTGATCATCTGTGCCGTATTCCAATATGGTTGGTCCGACCATGGTCACCCCCATCCCTGCGAGCATTGGAATTGGGTTGAAGGCACCAGCGTTATATAGCTCTTCCGCAACGACCTTCGCCTCTGGATGAGACATACCGGCACCGCCATATTCCTTTGGCCAGGTCGGTGCACCATAACCCTTCGCTGCCAGGGCCTGGCGCCAGGCGAGTGCATCAGCCGATAGTTCATTGTCATGGCTGGCATATTCCATAATCTCGGCTGCCTTGCCTTTCAGTGATTTCGGAAAATGCTCCGAAAGCCACTGTTTCACCTCAGCACGTAGTTCCGCGTGATCATTGCTCATTTAACGTTCCTCTTTTTAAAATAATTCTGTCTCTGTCTGAACGCTCTGGTCAGACTAGTCTTCAGCGGCTATCTACTATGCAGCATATTTTTCAGCATGGCTGGAAGATCGAGCCTTGGATTAAAACAAATTTAGCCCGTCAAACCTATCCACCCATTGCAGGAGGCCAATTTCACGGCTAATTACCCGCCAGGCGACGCAATTAGTCGCATTAATACCCTTCAGGCCTGTATTATCGCGGCTTCTACTTAGCGAAGTGTGTGTTGGACTCATTATGGTTGATTCCCTACCCGGTGTTGGCTGGCGTGAATGGCTAGCATTACCTGACCTTGGTATCGATAAGATCAAAGCCAAAATCGATACTGGCGCAAAAACCTGTGCCCTGCATGCCCATTACGTGGAGCCCTTTGAGCAAGATAATGAACAATGGGTTCGTTTCGGTATTCACCCAAATCAGAACAACTTAATGTCCGTTGATTGTGTCGCAAGATTGCATGATCAACGCAGTGTGACCGATTCTGGTGGCCACACAGAAGAACGATATGTTATCTCAACCACTGTGGTTCTCGGTGATCAGCGTTTTGAAACTGAAATGACCTTAACCAACAGGGATTCAATGCGTTTTCGTATGCTGATTGGCCGCAATGCCCTGAAGGGACGCTTTATCGTCGATGCAGGCCGATCATTTTTGCTAGGCAAGTCGAACAATATACCCGGTGATGATGAACTCGAAGATGAGGAAAGCGACGCCACAGAGGAATAGGCTTAACGTTAATTTTGATCCCCCATCCCACAGGAAAACGCTTGAAAAACCAACCTATTATCATCGCTGACACAGAAGTTGCACCTGGCAGCAGGAAAACAATTGAAATACCCCTGGCGGCGACCGTTGCACACAATGACTTGAACCTCACAGCTCACGTGATCAATGGTAAGTCTGCGGGACCCTGTATGTTTGTCAGTGCGGCAATCCATGGTGACGAAATCAATGGTGTGGAAATTATTCGGCGCTTGATTAATCTCAAGCAATTGTCCCGTTTAAAGGGCACCTTGATCGCCATTCCTATTGTGAACTTGCATGGTTTTCTCACCCACTCTCGCTATCTACCTGATGGCCGGGATCTGAACCGTAGCTTTCCTGGTTCCAGCGGTGGTTCTCTGGCATCACGGATGGCTGACAGGTTCTTGATTGAAATCGTTAAAAAATGCACCCATGGTATCGATTTGCATACAGGTGCGAGACATCGCGAAAATCTGCCACAGATTCGCGCTGAACTCGACAATGAAGCCTTGAAATCCATGGCCTATGCATTCGGTGTACCCACGATTCTCAATTCAAAGATTCGTGAAGGTACGCTCCGGGGTTGTGCCGTCGAGGCTGGCATTCCGGTACTGGTTTATGAGGCAGGCGAAGCCTTACGTTTCGATGAATTTGCCATACGGGCGGGAGTTCGCGGGGTACAGAATGTCATGCGAAGCCTGGGTATGCTGCCAGCAAGACGCAAAGAGGACAGCAGCAAACATTTTGTTTCCTCAAACACCTCGTGGGTGCGCGCACCTCACAGTGGTATTCTGCGGTTCAAAGCCAAACTGGGTAGCAAGGTTGAAGCAAATAGCGTCCTTGGCATTATTAGTGACCCACTAGGCTTTAGCGAATATAAGGTGCTAGCGCCCGATGAAGGTATCGTGATTGGCAGAACCAATTTCCCGCTTGTGCACGAGGGAGACGCGCTATTTCATATTGCCTATTATCGTCAGCAGGTTGACACAGTGGTCGACCATCTGGAGAGTTTCAATGAACTCCTGGACCCTGATACCGAGGAGTAACAGTTTCCTTACCCTGGTATCTCCCATGGCAAACATATAACAATTCTATTTAGCAGAATATTGATCAAGGAACTATGACCTACTATCTCGCTTCACTGCTTACCCTGGCACTCTTCCTTGGTTACTTCGTCACCAGCCGGGCATTGTCCAAGGCACTTATTAAACTGGGTGTTTCGAAGCATGCAGCACCAGTTAGAGCAATTTACATTGGCAAGATTTTCAATCTAGGTATGGCATTAGTTGTCGTGCTCGCCCTTTGCTTTATCTGGGGAGTCGACTACAACGGCCTATTAGTACTTACATCTTCCGTACTCGCGGTAATGGGTATTGGTCTTGTCGCCCAGTGGTCTTTACTAAGCAATATCACCGCCAGCATTATTATCTTTTTTAGCTACCCCGCCCGGATTGGAGACGAAATTCGCGTTGTCGACGGTGACAACTCAATTGAGGGGACGATAATTGACATCACACTTTTTCAAGTACTGATTAAAAATAAGCAAGATGACATCGTCAACTATCCGAATAATCTGCTCATGCAAAAACCAATGATCAAGCTTTCCAAAAAGCGCCCGGTAAAGCGCCTTAACCTGCCACGCCGAACGCACTAACTCACTCCTGTTGAAGGTTTTATATGACAAACCCGCTACTCACCAACTGGGAAACGCCCCACAAGCTACCACCTTTTAAAGCAATCCGTGCTGAGCATTATCTACCGGCTTTTGAAGCGGCCTTTGCTGAACACAACGCGGAAATTGATGCGATTGTAAATAATCCGGCACCCGCCTCTTTCGAAAATACAATTGAGGCGCTAGAAGCCGCAGGCAGCACCCTTAGCCGTATTTCACCAGTATTTTTCGTCCTT
>CBDUKY010000171.1:0-6906 GCA_965367925.1 uncultured Pseudomonadales bacterium
GATAGGATTTCGCTGTGTAGCTACGCTCGACATCACCCACCAATAAGGCTGTATGGATCACGCCAGAGAGCAAGTCTTTGCTTTCCTGATAACGTCCAAGCACCCGGTAGATTTCTGCAACTTCAAGCAGCGCGTTCAAGACAAACACATCCACATCAGACTTCACTGCACCCATGCGCGCTATCACCTGCTTATAGGTTGTTTCTGCCTCCGCAAGTTGCCCCATGGTTGTAAGGATGCCCGCTGTCGTTTGTAGACATTCAATTGACTGAGGATGATAAGCGCCATAGGCCTGCTCTATAAATTCGCAAAGGCCGAAAACCTGACCTAATGCTTCCTCAAATTCACCAGCATTTTGCAGGTTGTTAATCACACTGAATCTGGCATTGATACTCAATGGATGAGCTTCACCCAGGGTACTTGCATAGCCAGCCGTGACCATGTCAGAGATTAATGCGGACTCTTCCGCGAATCCCATTGCGCCGTAGAGTTCTGCAATATATTCATTGATTTCTAGCGTGCTTGGGTGTGCTTGACCGAGCAGTTGTTCCGCACCGTTTAATGCGTCACCGTAATAGCTCTCTGCTTCCTGGCCCATACCTAGCTGACGATAGATAAAACCGAGATCACGCAACGCGGACACGGTGATCCAATGGTCATTGCCAAAGGTATCCCGGGCTACCATCAAAGCACCTTCCTGGGCAGCCACGGCATTGTCCACATCACCATTTGCTAGTGCTGCTTGCGCCTCTGCGCTCATTCCCTCATAGGCAGCCACAGCACCAGCCTGATCTTCTGTGTAGGCGCCTGCAGCCATTAACTTTTCTTCAAACTCTGGTGGGATTAGATCGTAGACTGCTGAGATAGCCTCATTGCCCTGTTGTGCGGCTTGCTTATCTCCGGCAGTCACTGCCAGTTCAACTCGTTGCTTGAACAGGTCTGCGCTTAATTCTTGCAAGCCGATTTCCGCCGCCAGATTAGCTGCCGTCAAAAGGCTTTCAATATCATCAGGGTCTTCAGCTAATGCAGCCATAAAGCCATCAAGGGCCGCGGCTGGATCACCATTTTGAAGAGCCAGTTGACCTGCTTGTTTTAAGTCGCTGGCAATAGTTGCCGAATCCTCAGCGACGACCGGTAAGCTACCGGTTACAAGGAGGAAGGAAAGAATAAAAACTCGATTCAACTTTTTCATGAAAACTCACTAGTCAACGATTCAGTTTGGAAACGGCACACAATTTATGCTTTAGCACTTTACTATAGTGTACGTAAGCTACAGAACCCCAATACACCATTCGCGCTACTTTTTTCACCGTTCATCCTGAGAGTGGCACTACAAGAGGATTCTGACTTGTCAGCCTCTATTGGGTAAGATGCTGCCATTAACTGCTACCAGGCTATGAACACCAATGTCCCTAGACACAAATCACCCTGCTCCCCGTTGTAATGGCTTTGCCCATTGGCTAGGTAAGACCATCATCAAAGTAACAGGATGGAAGGTAGAGGGTGGCGTTCCCAACAGCCGAAGCATGATTATTATTGCGGCACCGCATACGAGTAACTGGGATTTGTTCTTCCTACTTGGTGCTGCCTATAGTTTCCGCCTGTCTATCCACTGGTTAATGAAACAAAGTGTTTTCGTACCAATCGTCGGGCCTTTTCTAGCTTACCTCGGCGGTATCCCGGTGGATCGCTCCAAAAGTAACAACCTGGTCAAGGACCTGGCAGAGAGAATCAACACATCAGAAGGCTTAACCCTGGTGGTTCCCCCGTCTGGTACCAGAGGTTATACGGATTATTGGAAAACTGGATTTTATCGAATTGCCCTGGAAGCAAATATTCCAATCGTTTGCGGTTATCTCGACTATCCAAACAAAATCGCAGGGCTCGGACTGTCATTTACCTTGTCCGGCGATATGACCGCCGACATGGACAAAATTCGCACATTTTACGCACCAATGATTGGCAGGCATCCTGAATCCAAGAGTCGGATCAGATTAAGAGAAGAAGATGACCTGTAGTCTTTCAGCTATTTTTGTATTTGTCGGCAATTAAGTTTCTGACGATTTCTTTCAAAAATTGCTTCGCCACCTTTTTCCCAGAAGATAGTGTCACCCTGCTTGTACTTTGCACCACTTGCACTGACTACCCGGTGGGTTGCGATCTCTTCACCTTGCCAGTCTAAAATCACCACCTGAGCGCCCTTTGCATTGCTACGAAAGTGTGCCACCAGCAAACCCTGTTCTTCACACTCATAGTTAGTCTTTGCGGGTTCAAACACCAGATAAGAAGTCCCGTTTGCATGATTGATCTTTAACATTGAATCGGTAATTTCAAATGCTGCCCCATAAAGCATGCCGTCGATAAACTGATCATGGAGTGAACCAGGCAAACACATGCGACGGGTCAATGCTAATTCGGAGAGATCAATGCGGGTTGGATGTAAGTAGCTCCAATTACCATTACCATAATTGCAGTCAGCTCTAACATTAACCTTACCCTCAAGATCAAACTCCGCTGTGTATTTGGTCGGATCATCGGGGAACATCACTTTACCGTCAGCAGGCACAATACGCCCTAGCACCCACTTCGTGCTGGTCAGCGCCAGAGGCTCGACGGTAAGTTCATCCGTTGGCGCCAGGCTGCCGCAACCAACAAGACAAATTAAGCAAAAACATCCAGCTAATAATATTCTCATGGGAAAACCTGGTGAAATGAGCTACTCAACGACGACTAATCTGATTGCGGCAGTGTTGTTGACCCTGCGGGGAATGTCAAATGATGCCGGATTAAAACCACCAGGGACTAATCGTAGCTAAGCCCTTCTGTCCTACCATGAAATATTCGATACACAAATATTGTGTAAGCAATAATCATGGGCAGGGTGATCAATACACCGACAAGCGAAAATAATAATGACGAGGTCGCTGAGGCTGATTCAAAAATCGTTAGCTGGCCAATAACAATATCAGGGAAAATACTGTAGGCGAGACCAATGGCTGCCATCACACAAATAATCACTAGTCCGGCAAAAATCAGCCAACCAAAGTTAGCTTTGATCAACACTGGTTTTTGTAGCAGCCAGACGATACCGCCAAAACAAAGCAAACAGGTTAACGGTATTGGTAGCAGACCAATCGCATTTGGCAACACAAACCATTTGTCGGCTATTTCCTGACTCACAATAGGGGTCGCGATAGACACCAGCAGAACTCCAAGGCCCATTGGGAAAATAGCAATCTTGCCCCAGCGGATTGCTTTATCCAGCAGGGGTTCATGACACTTGATTAGTACCCAGCTAACCCCAAGCATGATATATAGCGCCGGTAATGTGAGCGCGATAAGGATTGAAAATAGCCTACTGATAAGATCGCCGGTAAGTCCGGTAATGTAAGCGCCAAGCATCCAGCCCTGGGCAAGAGAGGCAAGCAGCGAGCCAATAAAGAACAATCGATTCCAGAGACTGCGCTTGTCATCACCAGCTTTGACCCGAAAGTCGAATGCCACACCACGAAGGATCAGGCCGATTAGCATCACAGCAACAGGCAGGTATAGGGAGGTCAGTACAAGCCCATGTGCCTTCGGAAAGGCAATCAACAATACACCGACACCGAGCACAATCCAGGTTTCATTGGCATCCCAAAAAGGACCAATGGACGCAATCATCTCATCCTTCTCTTTTTCCGTTGCCAGCGGCAAGAGCATACCAATACCAAGATCATAACCATCGAGGATCACATAGATGAGCAGCGCTAGCCCCATGACAGAAACAAAGATAACAGGTAACCAGTACTCCATTAGGCTTTCCCCTCTGCAGCAATGTGACCAGTATATTCATTTTGCATTGCCAGTGATCGTGCTGGCTTTGTCGCAAGATATCGCAGGGTCTTAATGTAGGCGAAGAGTAAAAACACATACAAAATCAGATAGGCCGTCAAGGTAAGCAATACACTTTCGGGGGCATGATCAGCCGCAACCTCATCGACACGTAGTAGCCCTTGAACAATAAATGGTTGACGCCCGACCTCAGTCACATACCAACCAGCAAGCACAGCCACCCATCCAGAAAAGGTCATCCAGGACAGAGACATCAACAAAAGTGGACTTGTTTTCTTTTTGTACAGAATTTCGTAGGCACCCCAGGCTGAAACAAGACACATGAGTAGACCTATGCCAACCATCACCCTGAAAGACCAGAACACCATTGCAACAGGTGGGTGCTCTCCAATAAAGTCATTTAGGCCCTGAACCTCACCTTCGAGTTCGTGGGTCAGAATAAGACTCGCTGCATAGGGAATCTGCAGTGCGTAATGGGTTTCTCTCGCCTCCTCGTCAGGCCATCCGACAATTGTGAAGGGCGCGGCCTGTTCCGTTTCCCAGATTGCTTCCATGGCAGCAACCTTCGCCGGTTGGTGTTCCAGGGTATTTAGACCATGCAGATCACCAATAAATATCTGCAATGGTGCCAGCACAACCGCCATCACTAATCCTGTTTTTAGCACTTGCATGGTGGCCGGACCATCAACTTTTTGTCGCATCCGCCAGGCACTAATACCCATCACGAGAAATGCCGCGGTTAGCAACGAAGCATTGAGCATATGCAGTAATCTATATGGGAAGGACGGATTGAAAATGACATCCCACCAACTGTCCGCATAGAACACGCCATCTTTGATGACATGACCGGTAGGTGTTTGCATCCAGGAATTCAGACTTAGAATCCAGAATGCAGAGAAGCAGGTGCCAACGGCCACGACTGTACAGGCTATTAGATGTACCCTGTTGGAAACACGATCCTTACCGAAGAGCATGATGCCAAGAAAAGAAGCTTCAAGAAAAAATGCCGTGAGTACCTCATAGCCAAGCAGCGGACCCGCAATATTTCCGGCGCGTTCCATAAAGCCTGGCCAGTTAGTGCCAAACTGGAAACTCATGGTGATGCCAGAAACCACGCCAATCGCAAACGTTAGTGCAAAGACCTTTACCCAGAATTGATAGGCATATTCCCATGCCTGATCGCCACTAAGCGTAAAGCGGGTTCGAAAATACAAAAGGATCCAGCAAAGACCGATGGTGATTGTTGGGAACAGAATATGAAAACTAATGTTTGCTGCAAATTGCAGGCGAGACAGTAGTACAACGTCAAAATCCATCATAGTGCCAACCTTTGTCGCTAGTTCGATGCCACAACACTCACCAGAGTGATCATGCCAACGACAAATAGAATCGTAAAACTGACACCAGCTGCAATAAACTTAAGGATCTCACCGTGGGTCAAATCACGTTCCATCTTCGCCCGCGATTGTACACCGATTGCCGCCGCAAAAGTACTTGCTAGTATCTGGAAAAAGGTGAGCGGTTCCGTCACTTGCCTGGTCATTTACCGACCTCTGCCACGCTATCTGCCGCTAGTTTTTCTCCCGGCTCAACGCGCGGAGATGCAAGCCATTCCCTGCCCTTCAGCATCAGGTCAAAATAAATCGGACGGAGTAAATAGGCTTTCAGAAACCAGCCAAGCCAGGTTGGCACTGTGCCATTCAACAGCCACTCAGGTGCAGAGGGTGAAAGCTTTCCACCATAGGTGAATTCCGCTAACACCACCTTGCCCCGCTCAACCGTTAAAGGACAAGAACCATATCCATCGTAATAGGCGACGCTAGCCTCGTTGGCCAATATCGCTAGTACATTGTGAGCAACCACTGGCGCTTGTTTACGAACGGCGGCGGCTGTTTTTGCATTGGGTGTGGAACATACATCCCCAAGGGAGAAGATATTATTAAAGCGCTTGTGTTGTAGCGTCTCATCATCTACATCGACCCAACCAGCTTCATTGACCAGCGCACTGTTTCGAATAAAGTCAGGTGAGGTTTGTGGTGGTGTCACGTGTAGGAAATCAAATGGTACCTCTGTTTTCACTCCTTCCGCCGATTCAAACGTAGCTATTTGTTTAGGCCCATCAACTGCCACGAGATTTTGACCAAAGTTCAGCTCTGCCTGGTACTTATCCATATAACTTTGTAAAGCAGGGACATAGGCATCAACACCAAATAGCACCCCACCTGCATTATAGAAAGCCACATTTACGTCACCCAATCGACCCTGCTTAAGCCAATAGTCCGCAGAAAGATACAAAGCCTTTTGCGGTGCGCCCGCACATTTAATCGGCATTGGCGGTTGGGTAAAAATTGCCTTGCCCTGTTTCAACGCCTGAACCAGCTTCCAGGTGTAAGGGGCATGACTAATATGATAATTTGAAGTCACGCCATTCTTACCTAACGTATCGGTTAAGCCTGATATCTGCTCCCAATCAAGCTTGATACCAGCCGAAACAACAAGTACGTCATAGTGAATGCATGCACCATCTTGTAATTTAACTTCACTATGCTCGGGATAAAAATCTGTCACAGCATCTTTTATCCATTCGACTCGCGAAGGGATCACGTCGCGCATAGGCCGAACAGTCATATCTGTTGTGAATACACCACCGCCAACCATTGTCCAGCCAGGTTGATAGTAGTGTTCATCGTGAGGCTCAACGATAGCAATCTCCACGTTCGGATCACGCTTTAAAATTGACGCAGCTGTTGCACTGCCGCCTGCACCACCACCGACAATCAACACTTGCACATGTTTAGGTGCTGCTTTCGCTATTGTTGGCGCGGCACGCCCAGGCAATGCCTGTCTTAGCTCATAGAGTTTGGAAGAACGATTACCCGTCCGGCAAAAGGCCAGCACGGGTGTTTTGCAATTTGACAAAAAGTCATCAAATGCAGTGACCGATTCAACGGGAAACTGATTTGGCGTTATGGGCAGATGCAAATACTGCATACCCAGGGATTCAGCTAACTGTCCAAGATCAGCACTGTTTGGTTGATCTTCGGATTCATCGTCTGGCCGATTGTTAATAAT
>CBDUKY010000172.1:0-6895 GCA_965367925.1 uncultured Pseudomonadales bacterium
AATCTTGATGCTCTGCCAGTCAACCACCGTAATATTGTTAGGTTTTACATCATAGTTAATCAACATATTATCTAGTCGATAGTCCACATGCTCGAGACAAAACAAATCGCCGATAGGCGCGAATACCGGGCAACTCGTTGATTCCCCAACAGCAGAGATGATACCGATCTGATCAGCAGTCAGGGATTTGCCGTAGCGATCGACAAAACCAGGTAAAATCTGCTGATATAGATCGACAATATTCAGTGTAGGATTTTCCTCCGCCTCATAGAGCCAGTCGTATTTTTTATAGGTTTCGTCACACCAGGCTGGCGCTTGGAGCCCAACAAGTTCATTGACTGCCAGAGCAGCAGTCTCCGCATCGCAACCCCCAAGCTGATCTCCTTGCACCGCCGGCGCCATATTTTCAAGTATCAAACAAAAGTCGGGACCTTCTCCATCAATCTCGGCGTAGTAGCACTTAGGCGTGGAAATGGGCAATTGATCGGCAATGGTCTGATAGAAATTTACTTCCCGGTAGTAGTTTTTAAGCATCACCCCCGTTGCGCGACTCGTCTCATCGTCAGAGGCAAACTTACCCACTAGAGAATCTGGCGTCGTTTTGTCATCTGTTTTGAGCGTCAGATCAAACCGATAACACTTACCGATTTGACCAGTGCCTATCTGGGTCGTCGTAAAATCTAACACCTCATTTTGATAACCAGCATCCTGTAAGCGCTGGCTTAGCCACGCGGCATCAATTGACTCCGGTGTTGGAATAGCCATATTTCCCCCTTTGTTAAATCGTAACTACCTATTTAGCGCCATCTAAGAATTCTGAAAATCCTGCTGGCTTATAAGGACCAATAACAATTTGTTCCAACACGCCAATACCCGTTTGATCAGCGGATTTAGCGCGAACAATTTGTTGCACATGGATATTTTCAGGGGACAATAGGTTTAGTTTTTCGTTATCAAAAGACTCCCCTCCAATCGCCAACTCACCTTTCCAGTGTCCCTGCCCCCATTCAGGATGCCCATAACCGAGACCCTTCATTTGAAAACGCAGTACCGGATCGAGTTCAATCGTTCGAATACCACCTTCTAAATCAATAAGATCAATCTCAGCGGCGCTGGCGAGCCTGGTGCCCGGATGGTATTTGACGCGATGAATCGCTGTTGCCATATGCTCTATCAATCCGTCTTCGACCGCTGGAATGTCTTCAACAGATCCATACAGGGGTGCTGTTAATCCTTCTCGCGCCAGCGCTTCACCTCGTTGACCATCAAAAAATATCGCATGGGTAATATGATCATCCCAGAACAGGGGAGCCCAGAGGAAAAAAGCGCCACCACGTTCAACAGGCGCACCACCAGTTTGCGGTTCACCAACACCGCGAACACCCCAGGATCTGTCCTTGGTGCCAAGACAAGTTTCCTCGTCTACTTGAAATTCACCGTCCGGCGTTCGAACGACACCTTGCCAACGGCCAAACTGATCAAACCGTGTGGCATCCATTGTGCGCCTCGCACCCTGCCAGAGGGTTTGCCTGGCTTCTTGAATAGAAGCCGTTCTGGCCGTGAAGGTCAGATCACAGGCTAAGCCGGATTCGTTGTCGTCGAGGATAACCCTGGCTTCTCGCATAGGCTCAACAACTTCCAACCGAAACGGCCCGACCGACATATCTGTTCGCTCAACGGGCGCGCGCCTTGAACCATAAAAACAATGTTGTTGTTCCCCAGGCCTGACAGTACTAAAGGCGCAATCGAGAATTCCCCTGTGTGGGTAGATCGCCATTCCAAGCGCGAAATAATAGGAACCGTCTTTCGCGTATCCGTTGTACCAGGTGCGATCGTAGACATTTCGGTCACTGGTGGCGGGCTGCGCGATGGGTTCAGGTGTTTGATGGATTGGATAGTCGTCGAGCTTATTTAACATGGTCAGGTCATCACTTCTGGTAGAGGTATCGAGCATACCTATACTTTTCGGGGTCGACTAGCGGCTATTGAATAGACTTGCTGCTGAACGATCCTCACTGACTGTGGCATTATTCATAACTACATCCAGACAGAGCTTGTTATGCGATATTCCTTCGTTACCCTGTGCTTACTTATTGCCGGCGCGACCATGTCAGTTTCACTCAAAGCAGAACAACGAATCGCGCTAGTTATTGGCAATGCTAGCTATGCTGAAAACCCGCTAGACAACCCTGTCAATGACGCGCGAGCAGTTTCAAACAGACTAGATCAACTGGGATTTACAGTTCATCAAGTACTCGATGGTAGTTTGAGACAGATGCAGCAATCCCTACTGGATTTTTCTCAGCAAATTCAGCCTGGTGCAACAGTGATGGTTTTCTATGCCGGGCACGGTATTCAAGCCAACGGCAAAAACTATCTGCTACCTGTCGACACCAGGGCAAATTCAGAACGCTCACTGAAATTTGCCGCCATCGAAATGAACGATGTGCTGGATGAATTGGCCAGTTCTGGTGCGCGCATAAAACTCGTGGTTATGGACGCCTGCCGTAACAATCCGTTCGAAAAGAAATTCCGTGGTGGTAGCCGGGGGTTAGCAGTCGTCGACGCTGCCGCCGGTACTTTGATTGCTTATGCAACGGCACCCGGGTCCATTGCGTCCGATGGAGACGGCAAAAATGGGCTTTATACAAGTGCACTTCTTGAAGCACTGGAAGCACCTGGTTTAAAAGTGGAAGAGGTTTTTAAGGAAGTGAGAAAGAAGGTGTCTCATGCCTCCAGAGGACAGCAGATCCCATGGGAATCATCCTCACTGACTGGAGACTTTGTTTTTAATCCAGCCCAGGCACAAGCACTCGTCGATAATTCGAGGCCTGATCAGATACAGACGCAAACCGAAGCGACTACTTCTGAAGCGGAAGATCGATGTGCTGATTTGTCAGGTTTATGGGAAGTCGAGGTAGGTAAGGCTTGTAAAGATCAGATGCTACTAACCAGGGCAGATGACAATAACTACGATATGATTTATAGCGCTTGTGGTGCAATTGCAGCGGTAACAAGAATTAGAGGTAGCGGACCGTTTACTGATCCAGATCTGGTCATCAAATGGAAATCGATGCCCTGCTCTGGCACAACAGTCTATTCCATGAAGCCTGGCTGCCGACAGGCAACAGCCCAGGTGATCGACATTGGCGGTCTACCGGGATTGTGCAATGTTTTCGCTGACAAGAACGCTAGACCATCACTCGAGCGGCGTTGAGCAAGGAGAAACTTCATATTAACAAACGCATCCAAAACGAGTTGCGTTCACGACTCAAGTTAAGATTTAATAACTTGTTGGTCACAAAACAACACGAGTAATCTAAGCAAACTCAAAAAAAACTAAGCATTTTGGAGAGACTATGATTTCAAGATTTTTATCGATTCTCATACTCATCGCTGCTGCTCCACTTTCTATAGCAGATGACAGAGTTGATTCAATGGAGACCGCGCCGCTACTGGTAACTTCTGGGGACCCGTTCGACCCTACCTATGCCAATGCTCCGGGCAATACAAACTTTAGAAATGGTGTTGGTTCAATTTTCATCCAGTTCTTTGGCACCTTGCCGGGTGGTTTCATCTGTACCGCATCCGCTATTTCACCAACCCATGTTCTGACAGCAGCACACTGCCTCAGAAATGGACCTGAAGATGCCGTGGCTCAAGTTCTTTTCGTTCTACCTTCGGAAGATGTCATTATTCCGGCAACCGGTTTTTCCGTGAATCCAGAATATGACTTCTATGAGCCTATTGTCGGCGCTTTCGCCCAGGGTGATGTTGCTGTTCTGGAATTGGCTTACGCAATCCCTGAGGGTGTTGAAACTTATGAACTATACCGAACGCCAGATGAGCTTAGAAAAGAAACACAGCACTATGGTCATGGTCGCAGTGGTGTAGGTGAAGGTGGTGCTACAGGAGATGCAGATTTCTTCTATGCCCGAACAGGTAAAAACCAATACGATGAAACCTTTGAAGCGCTATTTGCCCCTGGATTTGATCAATTGATTCACGACTTCGACAGCGGCAAAGGTAAGAATGACGCCACAGCCTGGTGGTACTCATCCAAGTTTAATTGTCCCAAAGGCAATGGTAAGAAATGTACTGTCCCACGAGATGGCAACAAATATACAGATACTGGTTATCGCAACCTTGAAGTCGGCGTTGCGCCTGGTGATTCAGGTGGCCCAGGATTTGTTGATGGTAAGATAGCAGGCGTCCATTCCTTTGGATTCACTTACGGTAGCTGCGAATCATACACTCATGCACCAGATGCAACCTGTGGGCTAGACAGTTCTTACGGTGAAATGTCAGGGGACACCAGGGTTTCGACCTATGCAGGTTGGATTGACGCACAATTAGAGAATGGTGTTTCCACACCAATTCCTCAGCCTTTACCTTCTCCTGCTGCATCGAGTTCGAACGGTTCCGTTACGGATATCGTCTCGGCATCAGGTCAGGCTGTGATCAATCACTCCGTTGCTCGACATATGCGTCTCAGCGTACCTGTCATGCCAATCAAGGAATAAAATTGACACCCTTTCTGGTCGATATTGACTAAAATGAAAAACCCAGACATGTTTTTGTCTGGGTTTTTTTTAGTTCAAAATTCCTGTTGTACAGGACGCGAGCAATATTGCTGCACAAACTTCAGCATATTCATCGTGAGATACATCTAAGACCAGCGATCAAATCTAACGATTTCTTCAACCGGCTTTCTGGAAACTGGTCCAAACTTACCCATAGGGTATCCCACCGGAATAAGACAAAGTGCTGCCATGGTTTCAGGCAGGTCGAGAACTTTTCGCACTGCATCCTGATCCCCTAGTGCCAACGTGGTTGGCGCAGCACCAAGGCCCAGCGCTCTGGCTGCAAGCAATAGATTTTGCACACCAGGCCAGATAGAACCACCGCCACGTTGTGCATCGGCACCACTCACCTTGACGCCAAACTCCAGACAGGCAATCACAAGGGCTGGAATCTCATGCATATGATCCATTTGCCATATCACAGCTTCAGCCATTCGTGTTCGTTTATCGACAGATTGATGAGGTAGCCCAGAGGGTTTATCTAACATCGGTTGGATATAGGACTCGACGCCTTTCCTGTTTAAGTCCGCCAGCGCCTTTTTTACTTCTGGGTCTCTGACAATCAACCAGCGACCATTTTGCATATTGGAACCTGATGGCGCCTGGTTTGCTGCATCAATTAGCTTTAACAGCATTTCTTCCGGCACTTCCCTCGGTTCAATCCGCCGCATAGCACGACAGTTATACATCACATCAAACAAATCCATGCTTTCACTCATCACTCAAATCTCGTCACTCAGTAGAAGCGAATACCATATCAAAGCTCGTGATCTAATAAAGCAAAAACCTTCGTGCATAAATATAGCCCGGCAATTGGCTGAAGCCTTCTTTGATTAAATGCCTGACATTAGATGAAAGCGAAATTTGACCACGCCGTTAGAAGCAAGGCCTTACAGTCTCTCAAACTTTCGAGTGACTCAAATCTGGTCTACGCCCCAGGGTGAATCCGAATAATTATGGTGACCAGGCTCAATAAACAGGATGAATCCAATAACGCCTTAAGTGCTACTGCCACAGGCTTTTTGTGTCGATTTTTTTTACATTTTCAAAAGTAATTTCTGGGGAGGTCAGGTGTGATGCCCGTAAACCTCTGATTTAAAGCTAGATGTGAATATTGGGCATATATTTTGCGTAATTATGGATACTCACTACTTCCGGAACTCCTATGAACAACCCATACCAAGGCCTGGTCGTCTTCGCATTTTCTCTGTTATTGGCTTCACCAGCATCTGCGATCATCGTGGACCTCCATAGTGGTAATGGCACTATCGGTGATACTGATTCAGCAATCACGTTTTTACAGGGTCCAGCCAATACTGGGTTCAGTACCACCTTCACTGCCTCTGATTTTAGTGCAGCGGACAATGGAGCCGCTGCTTCAATTATCAACAATCATCCAGCATGGGTTACGCCGACAACATTCGCGTCGGCTGGTGGTAATGCGGATGCACAATGGATTTCAGATAACCCAACCGGCGTCAGCGAAGGTGCTACCGCGCTCTACGCGATCGATTTCTACAATCCTTTTACAACTCTGACGTCAGCCACATTGGATTTCTATTGGGCAGTGGACAATTTCCTGGGCGATAATTTTAATGACGCAATCTATATCAATGGCCAGGCTGTCAACGCAACAATTCCAGGTGGCGGATTCGCAGGGGTTAACTCATCATTAAACATTGATGTAGCAAACCTACTCAACTCAGGTAACAACACGCTATATATTAACTCACGAGATATCGGCGGGCCTGGGGGGCTAATTTTTAGTGCACAGTTTGATATCGATGGTGAAGTTCACACAGTACCAGCACCAGGGACTGCGCTGCTATTTTTGGCTGGACTCTTTGGCTTAACGCTGAGATTTCGTACCACGCGAGACGTCTAAACCCCCGCTTAATAACTTATAACTCCACGGGTTGTTAGACAGGATCCTTTAACAACCCGGCGAGCTTTCTATCCCGTGATTCCGCTAGTTGAGTGACCCGGCGGGACCCGATTTAACCCGGCCTGTCTTTACCTCTGAACATAATCGGCAAGAACTGAACTGCGTACCCTGTGTAAAGAAGAGTTTCTCCTAATGACTTTGGTGATGCTTGTGCATTCCTTTGTCGTTCTCAGGCCGGACTTATTTCTGGACGAAACCTACAACTGGATGCTGGTTCTCACACCGGACTTATATGAGGGAACAGTCTGGACGTAACTGTTCTTGCACTGGCGGAGCACCTTGCAAGGCAAAGCCATCGGCGCCATTAGCACAAAAAAAAGCCCGACTGCTTTCGCAATCGGGCTTTTCTGAATAAATGCCTGACAAT
>CBDUKY010000173.1:0-6865 GCA_965367925.1 uncultured Pseudomonadales bacterium
ATCTGGGCTGGCAAGGCACTGTTTGAGCAACTCAAAACTAATCTATGGCATCAGGTAAGCAGCCAAATCAAGACGAGCCTACTGCAATATAAGCAACAGTTTGGTCAGCTCACTCTCGATGATCTGTTAGCAGAAGTTCATACTGCGCTCCATGCTGAGGGATCACAGCTGGAGTCTACCTTAAGACGACGCTGGCCCGTCGCCATGATTGATGAGTTTCAGGACACGGACGATTTACAATACGAAATCTTTGCCCGAATTTATCCGCCATCTTCATCCTGCGGGTTGTTTTTGATCGGCGATCCAAAGCAAGCGATCTACCAATTCAGGGGTGCAGATGTATTTACCTATATCAATGCCAAACGAAAAATCGAATCCGACGCCTATTCACTAGATACCAACTGGCGATCAACCCCTGCCCTGATTGAAGCCGTAAACCATCTCTTTACCAGACAAGACATCTTTGGCAATGATGCAGACATCCCTTTCCAGCCTGTGGCTTCTGCACCAAAAAATGCTGACCGAAGCCTGATTTGCAATGAAGAGATTCAAAAGCCGTTTCATATTTTTGTTAATAATCGCAACGATAAGAAAGCCTTTTTGCGCACGGATTGCATGGAATATGCAGCAGAACAAACGGCACAGCTATTAAATCTCGCCGCCGCAGGTAAAGCACTCATTGACGGCGAACCCATCTCAGCAGGTCAAATCGCTTTTCTAGTACGGGAACGACAAGATGGTGACGCTGCCCGCCTGGCTCTCGCCAGACGCAATATTCGCAGCGTTTATGTCACCCTGGAAAGTGTCTTTCTCAGTGAAACAGCCAATGATTTGAAATTGATCCTGCAGGCAGTGACTGAACCTACGAGTGAGAAGCTCATAAAATCAGCGCTTGCAACTACCTTGATGCAAACATCCATCACGGAAATCGACCGCCTGAACCATGACTGGCCGTTACTCCAACAAACCATGCAGGAATTTCAGGATTACCATGATCAATGGGAGTCGATCGGTATTGCCGCCATGGTTGAGAACTTGATGGTCAATCGGCAACTTGCTGAAAAATGGTTTCGCAAACCAGAGGGTGAACGGATCATTACTAATTTACGCCATCTTGCTGAATTGCTCCAACAACAAAGCCTTGTCGCGCCGGGTATGCATAAACTTATCAAGTGGTTCAGCCGCGAGCAGCAAGATGCCGCTAATGTCGGCGTCGAAGAACAACAGTTGCGGCTAGAAAGCGATCAGCACCTGGTTAAGATTGTCACCATGCACGCATCTAAAGGTCTTGAATATGATGTCGTGATGATTCCCATGGCTGGCTTTGGTGAACCACGCAATGACTCTATGGAACCAGTGCTATTTCACCAGCCAGATGCCAATGGCAACCTCGCCGCCTATCTAGATCTAGCAGCAGAGGATAAACACAAGGCGATCAAGCGGGAGGAAGAACTCAACGAATATATGCGATTGCTGTATGTCGCTATCACCCGGGCAAAATACATCTGCTATCTGGGTGTGCCTTTATTCAAAAAAATCGAACAGACAGCACTAGCCCGATTACTTGAATTCGAGGCGATAACCACGGATGACATAGTCGAGCACCTGAACAAATTGCCTGACGATCTATTTAATGTCTCTGAAGTCGAGGAGAGTCCAACCACTGTTTACCGGCCTCCTGCAGACCAGACAAAACTGACTGAACCACCTATTCGTCCATCAGTGCAATCTAACTGGCGCATCCATTCCTATACCGGGCTGACTCGATTGCTAAACAAGATCGAACCAGCGTTCTCGAATCCAGATGTAGAACCTGGCTTCGCCGATGATGATCCCGTTGCAGCAGCCATCATTGACGAGGGTGAAAGCTTTACTCGATTCACATTCCCGCGAGGCCCTCGAATTGGTATCGCGTTACATGACTTGATGGAAAATCTTGATTTCTCGGCCCCTGAATCTGACGTTGCCGACTGGTGCCGGCGCTGCATCAATAAGATGGGTATCACAGAAAATGTTGAACGCTGGCAATCTGTACTGATCAGCTGGTTTTACGACATGGTGAATACACCGCTAAATGATGCTGCCGCCTTTACCCTTGCGGATATTGATCAACCTCATCGTCTAAACGAGATGGAATTCCATTTTCCGCTTACCGCAAACCAGGCGTTTTTAGATGCAGTACGAAAGGCTGGCTATCTCGATGATTCTTTAACCTTAAGCATCTCTTCCATGCAAGGCATGATGACGGGCTATATCGATTTAATCGTTGAACATGATGGCAAATATTTCCTCATGGACTACAAGTCCAATGACCTTGGACCAACACAATCAGACTATGACCCGCCGCATTTACATCATGCGATCAAGCACCATCACTATGATCTGCAATATCTTATTTATTGCGTGGCGCTGAATCGATACTTGCAGCATCGGCTCCCTGGCTACAAATACGAACAACACTTTGGTGGTGTCTGTTATCTGTTCATGCGTGGTATGGATAGAAGCCCTGGCAGTGGGACCTTTTTCGATCGACCATCTGAGGCACTCATTACCGCCCTTGATAAACTGCTCTCGACCCATGCCGTTGAACCCGTCACCATCGGGGGCAATCAATGAAGTTTGAATTTCTTAGCAGTCGCCTGGCACGAAATGAGCTGAGTGATGTAGACGTGTACTTTGCCGAGTTTATGGCCCGCATCTGCCATACTGAAGATCCGCAACTGGTAAATCTATTTGCTAATTTGCATCAAGCAACCAGCCAACAACATACCAGTGTTTCACTTGTTGATAGACCAGAGCTAGTTGAAAAGTTAACACCACTAGATGCTGTCACAACCTCCACCTGGGACCCCGGGGTCACCATTGATACCCCGCTCGTGCTAGTGAACACCAGCACAGATTCAAGATTGTTTTTACAGAAATATTTCCAATGTGAAGCCCGCATCGCAAATCAATTTATCAAGCGAAACGTCGAACGTCAGGCAACGGCTAAGCAACTCGCAGTCCTCGAACAACTGTTTCCAAAAATACAAACCATTGATTACCAAAAGCTGGCGGCTTATCAAGCGTTAACCCGAAACCTTGTCATCATTAGCGGCGGTCCTGGTACGGGAAAAACCAGCACTGTAGTGCGCATCCTCGCGGCACTTGGCGAGGGTAATCCCGACCCCTTGAACATCAAACTTGCAGCCCCCACTGGCAAGGCGGCAATGCGCTTATCGGAAGCCATCAAACGTAATCTGACTTCCCTACCAGACAAATTACAAGCTGCTGTGCCGACAACAGTCAGCACCTTGCATCGACTGCTGGGTATTCGCGCTAGCGGAACGACTTCAAAATATACAGCAGACAATCAGATTGTTGCAGATGTGCTTATTCTTGATGAAGCCTCCATGATTGATCTCGCAATGTTTGATCGCCTCCTCGAGTCCGTACCTCTTGAAACCAGGATCATTATTCTCGGTGACCCAGGCCAGTTGCCGTCAGTCGAAACTGGTGCGGTGCTTGGCGACATTTGCGACGCGGGCATTGTTTATTCAGCGGCATACCAGGAAAAAATAACCACCGACCTTGGCATAGACGCTGAATATCTAGCATCCGATGTTGAGCCTCATCTACTGGCAGATGCCCGTTGCCATCTCAGTAAGAGCTATCGTTTTTCTGATCAGGCAGGTATCGGTGCCCTTGCCACCATATTGGAAGAGGAAAACCATTGTGAGTTTGTGAACAACGAACAGGTTTCAGTGATCAACGAGTTTGACCTTGAGTCAGTTACAGCTGCCATGATCGCAATGTATCAGCCCTACTTTGACGCTGTACATGATCAGTCGGACCCAGAAAGCCTTATGCAAGCATTTGAACGCTGCCAGGCGTTGTGCCCAACAAGGCATGGGGAATTTGGTGTCCAGTCGCTAAACGACGCCATTGAAGACAGTTATAAACCGCTTAGACCAAACTACTATCCTGGCAAACCAATTATGGTTAACCACAACGACTACAACCTGCGTTTGTTTAACGGTGACATTGGCATTTGCGTTGAACATGAAGGTCGCTTGCAGGTCGCCTTCCGAAATGCCGAGGGTGATATCAACTTCTTCTTGCCCACCAGACTACCCCAGCATGAGACTTGCTTTGTCATGACGGTTCACAAATCCCAGGGGTCTGAATTCGATGAGGTGCTATTCGTCCTACCAGAACAGGACCGGGATGAGTTTATCAGTCGCGAGCTAATCTATACCGCGGTAACAAGAACCATTTCACATCTAACTATTTTTACTGCTGTTAATCAGCTGGATTTTTCTCAATCCAGGGCACGTTTAACCGGACTCGGCCCACGATTACTTGTCCAGCCAGAAGCGACCGCCTCTATGACCCCTGATCATTAGCACTTATTTTGGGCTACAATTCAGGCTGGTTAAATGGGCAGCAACTAGTTTGTTATCAAGTTATTACAAAATATGCTGTTAAATTAACGTAAAACTCACATTAGCTATTGAAATTTCAGAAAAAATCGCCATCATTGCGACTTCCGAACCAAACCCCCTTTTCGAATAAACCCACTGGAGATGTGTGTGGCTCAAAACGCCCTTAATATTGATGTATGGAAGGAATTAGCAATCAGCAAACAAATGCTGATCAGAACAGCAACGGATGCACTTGGGCTTGACCCTGAATGCTCAGAAGAAGAGCTCAAAGAATCACTGGAACGCGGCATTGAAGAAATCAGAACTGCCGACCAAAAAGTTGCAGCAGCAAAAGCAGAAATTCAGTCAACCCTTGATGACCTGCAACAACGCTTAACCGCAGCAGAAAAACAAATCAAAGAAACCCAGGAAGCCTCAGCCGCAGTTGAAGCTGAAAATGCCAGGTTACAAGGCATCATCGAAGCCGACCGAAAGGTTAGCGGTGATGAAATCGCTAAACTTAAAGCCCTGGTTGATGAAAAAACCAAGGCGCTGAAAAGTATCAACACGCTACTTGGTGATACTCCTCAAAACGTCGCCAAGAAAATCAAAGCGTTGAACAAGAAAAAGCACGAAGACCTTGCTGCTAAAAAACGCATTGAAGACGAGCTTAAGAACCTCAAGAAAGAACGCACAGAGCAAAACAAGAAGGCGACCGCGAAGGAAGAACAGGCCAAGGCAATCACTGTTGGCTATCGCGCACTACAAGCCTATTGCGATGAGCAATATGATCGTTTGAAAGAACTGCTCGACGGTGACAGCGAGAATACTTTGACCGCACCACCTAAGTTAGCTGATGAGTTGTTCGCCGATCTAGAAGATTCTAAAGACTAGTATCATCTCGAACGACGCCTACCGCCTTGCTGGCATCTGCTGGCAAGGCAATCTGGCTTTCATTCTCAAGCCGCCCTGTTAATATCACATCTACACGCCAACCACTCGAAAGATCCTTACCTATATGAAAATCTGGGTTGATGCAGATGCTTGTCCCGTGGTGATAAAAGATATCCTTTATCGGGCAGCGAACCGGGTAAAAATTCAAACGACCTTCGTCGCGAATCAATACCTGAATCTGCCAAACTCACCCTATATAAATTTTCTTCAGGTGCCCCAGGGCTTTGATGTCGCAGATGATGAGATCGTCAAGCGTCTCGAACCGGGTGATCTTGTCATTACGGCAGACATTCCCCTCGCCTCTGAAGCAATCGATAAAAAAGCCATTGCCCTAAATCCACGGGGCGAACTCTACACTGTTGAAAATATTCGAACCCGGCTAAATATTCGTGACTTCATGGATACCATGCGAGCAAGCGGTATCGAGTCTGGTGGACCACCTGCCTTGAACCAGAAAGACCGGCAGCAGTTTGCTAATAATCTCGACAAGCTCCTCGCCCAGCACGCAAAGTAAGGCAAAAAAAAGGGGCCCCGAAGGACCCCAAAACGGCACACTACATGCGTGGCTCGCCCTAGCGTGTTGCTAGCTGCGATTGGATATCAAACTCAAACTCCATCACAACCCGGCGATCAAAGAAGTAGTCTTCAGCTGAATCACTAGCGCTTAAAGGCAGGGATTCGCCGAAAGAGTGGGTCACTACCTGGCTGGGTTTGACACCATGACTTAATAGATACGCTCGAACTTCACTTACCCGCTGCGCTGACAATTCCTGGTTGTATTGCTCATCACCACGCTTGTCTGCAAAACCTGATAACACGACCTGGGTATCGAGATTACGGGTCAATACTCTGGCAACATCGTCTAGCTGCGAGCGATAGTGAGATTCGACTTCACTTGAAGCAGTTTTGAATTGGATTGGTAGTTGTCGACGACGCCAGTTAGCACTCTCTGCCACTAGTAGGTCGAGATCTTGATTAAGCTCCTTGACCCTGGCATTTAATTCCTCGGCATATTGCTCGTGATAAATTATTTGATCTTCCAAGGCTAGCTCAAGCTCATTGTTGATTCGCTTGTAGCCGAACAATTTGCCAAATACGCCGCCACCAATCATGGCACCTGCGCCAGCACCAACAGGACCCGCGACGGCAGCACCAACAACTGCACCGGCCAGTGCACCGCGTTTCTCCTCTTTAAGGGTGGCTTTCTCAGCAGCAAAACTTGCGCCTGCCACTGTACCCGCAACGATCACAACGCAGACTGCGATAATGTGTTTAATTTTCATGAATTACTCCTTTGAATGAACGGTTCACATCATTGATGCTTGAGGTTTATTAAACGGCGTAAATCAGGCATCTTAAGGGGGCAATCAAGGAATTCTGCTGATCAAATGTGGCGGAATTATGGCAATCACCTCAATGTTTATAATCAGAATCAGTCAACGGAATTAAACGCCCTATGAGTTATCACATTGCTATCGTTGAAGATGATGCGGATCTGCGGGATAACT
>CBDUKY010000174.1:0-6861 GCA_965367925.1 uncultured Pseudomonadales bacterium
GACGATCAAGGGTCAATTTCCCTATGCGGTTTCCAAAGCGGCATTAATCAAGGCAACAGAGATTATGGCGTTGGAAGGCGCGAAGTTTGGTGTGCGAGTAAATGCCATGGCACCTGGCTACATTCTGACAGACGTTAGCCGGGTATTATTGGAGAGTGAACGCTCGGCATCCTTTGTTCAGGGTATCCCAATGCGTCGTTATGGTGAGTTCGAGGATCTCGATGGACCGCTGCTGCTGCTGGCTTCAGATGGCTCCAGTTATATGACTGGTTCGACAATTGTGGTCGATGGTGGCCATATCTGTGCGGAACTCTAGTCAACGATCGACTAAATCTTGCAAAATGTGAATGATAATAGTTCTCATATCGGTTAAACTGCCGGCGTTTAGGGAATACCCTGTTCGAAATTAGTGATAGATGCATTATGACGCTTGCGGAAATACAACCTCGCCATCAATGTCGTGTACTGACGGCGGCCCAGGAAAATCTTGAACTCCAAAGTCGGCTTTATGCACTCGGTCTGTTTCCGGGTGTCAAAGTTGATGTGCTGCGCTTTGCGCCAGCAGGAGACCCAATCCAACTTCGTATTGGAGCCTCTCTCCTGAGTATTCGTAAACAGGAAGCTGAACTCATTTCTGTTGAGGCGCTCTGATGGATTCTATTGCGTTAATTGGTAATCCCAACTGCGGTAAAACAACCCTGTTCAACATGCTCACCGGTGCGCACCAACGAGTGGGTAACTGGCCAGGTGTGACTGTTGAGAAGAAGGTCGGTGAGTTTTCAGTAGACGGTACGCGAATTGAGCTGGTGGACTTACCTGGCATCTATTCGTTTGAGCAGACCTATCTTGGCCTCGATGAAGAAATTGCCAGAGACTATCTTGCGAGTTTAGCCGGGCAGGAAAACAGCTGTGTCATCAACATTCTCGATGCGAGTAATCTCGAGCGAAACCTTGTGCTGACACAACAGCTACTTGAACAAGACGTGAATGTCATCGTTGCGCTAAATATGCTCGATGTCGCAGAGCAGCAGCAGGGTGTTGTGGTTGATGCGGAAAAACTCTCCCAGAAACTCGGCGTACCTGTGATTCCCATCATTGCCTCCACAGGTCAGGGTGTCTCAGCGCTGAAAGAAGCGATAGCTAATAGAGCAACGAAGCGAGAAAAAAATGTCGCGCAAGGTAGTGAAGCGGAGCAAACAGCAGATAAGCTTGTTCGCCGTTATCATCAGTCCCAACAATTACTCGATGGTGTGGTTGAGGTAACGCCAGTTGCCCATAGCCTGACAGAGCGGATTGATAACTGGGTACTAAACAAGTGGCTCGGCATCCCTTGTTTTCTGTTGATGATGTATTTGATGTTCACCGTGGCGATAAACCTCGGTGCTGTTTTTATCGATTTCTTCGACATCCTTTTTGCTGCTATTTTCGTTGATGGCTTCACCTGGGTGCTTGAATCTATTTCCATGCCCGACTGGGGTATTGTCTTACTCGCCAACGGTCTTGGTGGTGGGATTCAGCTAGTTGCTACATTTATTCCGGTGATTGGCTTTCTGTTTTTATGTTTATCGATCCTCGAAGACTCGGGATATATGTCCAGGGCAGCGTTTGTCGTGGATAGATTGATGAGCCGGATTGGTTTGCCTGGCGCTGCATTTGTGCCACTGATTGTTGGCTTTGGTTGTAATGTGCCATCGGTGATGGCGTCCCGAACCCTGGGTCGTGAAAGTGACAGGTTGCTCACAATTACAATGGCGCCATTTATGTCCTGTGGTGCGAGGCTAACGGTCTATGCACTATTTGCCGCGGCTTTTTTCCCAACCAACGGTCAGAATGTTGTTTTCTTTTTGTATCTGCTTGGCATTGCCCTGGCGGTGATGACGGGATTTATCTTCCGCAAGCAGGTTTTCAGACAAGAGGTGACACCTTCATTCCAGGAAATGCCTGCCTACCATATACCCGTTGTGAGAAATATTTTGATTACTACCTGGATGCGGCTGCGAAGCTTTGTGCTTCGAGCAGGTAAAACCATTGTGCTTGTAGTGATCGGCCTGAGCTTTTTGAATTCATTTAGCTTTGAAGGTAGCTTCGGCAATGAGGACACAGAAGCGTCTGCACTATCAACTATCGGCAAAGCAATTACGCCAGTATTTACCCCTATCGGTTTGAAAGAAGAAAACTGGCCAGCAACTGTCGGTTTGTTCACCGGTCTATTTGCCAAGGAAGCCGTGGTTGGTACCCTGGACGCACTCTATAGTCGAACAGAAGCGGATGATGATGCTGCACCAGATCTCATCGCATCTACAGCAGAGGCTTTTGAGTCCATCTATATCAATGCCCAGGACCTGGTTGGTGCCCTGACTGACCCACTTGGTCTTTCACTGGGCGATCTATCCAATAGCAGTGAAGTGGCTGAAGCCCAGGGCGTGCAAACTGGTACCCTGACGAATATGGCGCAGCTATTTGGTAGTCAGTTTGCCGCATTCTGCTATCTGGTCTTTGTATTGCTCTACGCCCCTTGTGTTGCTGTTCTCGGTGCGATGGCAAAAGAGGCGGGCTGGCGTTGGATGGCGCTGGTTTTCACCTGGACCACGGTGCTTGCATATGTGGTCTCAAGCAGCATTTATCAGATTGGTACCTTCACAGAGCATCCGATGTTCTCGGGGTTCTGGCTGCTCGGTTGTGTCATTGTGATGAGCATATTTATTTTTAGCTTAAAGCGCATTGGCAACCGTTCTCTACCGGCGAATCTAATCCCCGCTGTGCAGTTGAGTTAACGACAAGGGGCGCTAACAAAGCCCATTTCCCTTTGTCTATCGTTCACCCCTTTAAACAAGAAATCGGGGGATGGCGATGGTTAACCAACTCACACTGGTAAGATTTTCATTTCCAGTTCTATGCGCGGCTGGGATTACCCTGTCACTGTTTTATCTGATGCAATTTCTCATTGCCTCAACGGATGCCTTGCCAGAGGAAGTAGAGGTATTCTCCTGGGCCGATATTGTTCGCATCAAAACCCAGCCTGAAGTTATTACCCAGGATAAAAGTCCGACACCGCCACCAGAACCGGAACCCATGCCGGACCCAGGGAAGGTAAGCCGGCCTGGTCAAGGTACGGTGACTATCTATGAGAAGCCTGTACTTGAACCTGCACCATCGACCGATTTGGATTTTGGGCTATCTGACGGTCGACAATTACCCATCATAAAGGTCAAACCTGTATATCCGCGTCGTGCCTTATCGAGAAGGCTCACAGGTTGGGTTGTGGTGGAATTTACTGTCACAAAGCAGGGTACCGTCGCCGCCCCCAGAGTTGTTGATCACTGTGCGACCAATGTCAGTAGCACGGCGGAATCTTGTGAAGCGTCGCCAAACCCTGTATTCGATCAGTCAGCCATCAATGCAGTGCTAAAATTTCGGTATAAGCCCAGAATCGTCGATGGTGTACCCAGAGAAAGTCATGGGGTTCGCAATAAGATTCGCTTTCAGTTGGCAAATAACTAGTAGAGACCAGAATTGTATTTGTGCATGATAATAAAGCTGGTCTATTCTATGGCCTACTACCATCACAAATATGAAGAGGGAAAAGTATGGATCTACAAGCATTCAGGGAGGAAGTTCAAGCGTTCCTGGCAAATAATTGTCCGGCTTCCGCACGAGGCAAGGGTGAGATAGTCACCATTGGTTCGAAACGTCCCATGAAAGATCCTGCGCTGCTGGAATGGCGCCATGCACTGGGTGAGAAAGGTTGGACCATACCCATGTGGCCAAAAGAATATGGCGGCGGTGGCCTTAGTCTGGAAGAAACCAATGTCTTGATGGAAGAAATTAACGCCATTGATGCCCGCATGCCCATGCCAGGAATGGGCACCTCAATGATTGGTCCAACACTGCTGGAATATGGCACCGAGGAACAAAAGAAGCGACATATCCCAGGTATTGCCATGGGTGACGTGTCCTGGTGTCAGGGTTATTCAGAACCTGGCGCAGGCTCTGACCTTGCCAGCTTACGCACGAGGGCTGAGGACAAGGGGGATTTCTTTGAAGTGAATGGCCAGAAAATCTGGACCTCTGGTGCCCAGTTTGCAGACTGGATATTCGCATTGGTGCGAACCGATTTCGATGTACCCAAACATGAAGGGATTAGCTTTGTTCTTATGGATATGGCGCAACCGGGTATCAGTGTAAAACCGATTCGTCTGATTTCAGGTAGCTCACCGTTTTGTGAAACTTTCTTTGATAATGCGATTGCGCACAAGAGTGATCTTGTTGGTCAGCTAAATCGTGGCTGGACCGTCGGTAAACGTTTGCTTCAGCACGAACGATCAGGTCAGGGTGGGATTAGCGGTGGTGCAGCACGTCGAGCCATTCCACAACCCAACTTGCCAAAGATTGCAAAAAAATACGTGGGCACGGATGAAAGCGGCAAGATTGCAGATAAGGGTGCCAGAGATGAAGTGATTCGCCTTGCGATGAATCGCAAGAGTTTTGGTTTAACCCAACGTCGAGCACAGCAAGAAAATGCCTCAGGTCAAACACCAGGCGAGGCGACTTCTATTTTCAAACTGTACGGAGCAACCCTATCGAAAGAGACATCTGATTTGCAGTGCAGTCTGATGGGTTCACAAGGTTATGGTTGGGAAGATCCAAATTTTGACAAAAAAGAACTTGATGCCACAACCGAGTTTCTTGCGGCAAGAGCTCACACCATCTATGGCGGTACCAATGAAGTACAGCTAAATATTATCGCCAAACGGGTATTGGGTTTACCAGACTAGCGATCATGGATATCGGTTTCTGGGCAGACAAGATGGCATTGGCACATCAATCAGGATTGCCAAAGCCGAACATCAATGAATCTTGTTCGTTAGCGGATGCTTATCTCATTCAGCAGCGCCTGTTGTCGCTGCTGAATGCAGAGGTGGTTGGCTATAAAAGTGCATTAACCAATGCATCAGCTCAGCGAGCATTTAAAATCAATGAGCCAGTTCTTGGCGCACTGTTAGGATCTGAGGATAAAGATTCCTCCATTCATCTAGGTGACTATGCAGCACCTGTGATTGAAACTGAGCTTGGTTACAAACTCACTAAAGATGTTAGTAAGCCAATCTCTATTTCTCAGCTGGGAGAGTATTTCGGTGAACCGCTTGTGATGATTGAGATAGCCCAGGTTGGCTATGAGGATCGCATGACATTGACAGATCTTGTGGCAGGGAACTCTGCCTCTGGTACTTTTATTGAAGGTGGGCCGATTGATGTCCCGGATGTCAACGCCATTGAAGTTGAGTTGACCCAGAATGAGCGTGTCATACATACAGCGAAAGCAAGTGATATAGGTGATCAGCGAGCGGTACTTGTCTGGTTAACTAACAAGGCATTGACTCTCGGCTACCCGGTTAAGCAAGGCATGATCATGATGACTGGCTCGCTTGGAAAGATTTTACCGGCACACCCTGGCGCGTACGTTGCACGCTACAAGGCTGCCGGTGAAACCAGGGATCTCCCATTCACGCTGGTTAACTAATCAGTGTTTACCACTGATACCTAATGCCACCGTAGGCTGCAAAGCCCGGTGAGGCGTAACCAAAGACTTCCTCATAGTCTTCATCTAGCAGATTCTCTAGTCGCATAGTCAGCACCAGCTGATCGCTCAACTGGTAACTGCCAGCAAAGTTAAGCAGCGTAAAACTATCTAGATTTACTCTGGCTTGAGGTGTTGGGAAGGGCGGAAAGAAGTCATCTAGTTGACTGCCGTTATATACAGCACTCAGGTTCAGGTTAGCTTTTCCAAAATGATAGTTTGCAGCCAGTGCTGCCGTATTTCTTGGTCTGCGAACCTCGTCTGTGTCACGGCCTGTTGCGTCTTCGCTCGTGGAGTCGATATAGCTGTAGGAACCGTGTAAATCTAGCTGTTCTGTTGCTGCCCATTCGACCTCAACCTCGACACCTTGTCTGCTGGAATCTCCATCAATATTGTTAGCAGTAAAGCCTCCGCTAACAGGGTCAAATACAAAACCATTAATCTCATCTTCCAGCTCGGAAGAAAAGTAGGATACAGAAGCAAGTATTTTCGCATCGCTGCTTAAGTGTCTTAGTCCAACTTCCCAGGATTTTGATTGCTCCGGTTCCAGGTCTGGGTTGCCAATAAAATTATCGAAAAAGCCGAACCGATCGGTAAACGTTGGGTTTTTTATGGCTTTACCGTAGGAGCTAAACACTCGAACTTCAGGGATAGGCGTTTCCCAGGCTGCGGTGACCCGGTAGGTATTCGAGTCGTCAAAGTCTGAGTTGTTGTCGTGTCGTGCACTAGCAGATAGGTCCCAACGATCGCCGTTGAAGCGATATTCAAAGGCCAGGCTTTTGTTGTTGGTATCGAGATCTTTGTTTGGATTACCAAAGCCGATGGGGCCTCTTTGTCGGAAGTCTATGGTTTCGTACTCGGCAACAACCGAAAGGATACTCTGACCGAAATAGAGGTCCCCCTGATAAAGCCATCGATCCAGTTCACCACGGGATGTGTCATCAACCAGGTTACCGGTGTCATTTTGATTATCGGTATCCGTACGGGAAAAGCTTAAGGTTTGTTGGTATTGACCGTCGAAGCTATCAAGATTGAGAGCCATCCTTGCGTAGAACTGGTCTGAATCTGTGACATTGCTCGCATCTACTGGCAAGCCAGTGGTAACAAAGTCAGTGCCATCGAATTCTGTTTCGGTTTCTGTATAACGCAGGCTTGTATCTATTTGCGCGTTGTCGGTGAGGAACCAGCGTACACTAGCGCTTGCGGTGGTGTTCTTGTATCCATCTTCCTCGCTACCAACCCTTGAAATATTGGTGCCATCTGTTTCAAAGTGATTCAGGCCG
>CBDUKY010000175.1:0-6850 GCA_965367925.1 uncultured Pseudomonadales bacterium
TAAAAAACAGCCCTGAGCTAAAAAACAGCCCTGAGCTAAAAAACAGCCCTGACATAGATCAGGGCTTATCTATTTAGAATGAGTAGTTGATACCCGCGGCGATACCAAAGGTGCGCGCATCATTGTAGCCAAAGTCGTCAGAGATAACGCGAATAAAGCCGTATTTACCTTCATAGGCAATGGAAATCGCTTCACCGCCAAAGTCATACTCGAGGGTAAAGGCGCGATCCAGGCTGATACCAATTCGAGGAAAGTCTTTTGTATCAGTATGGTAGTAACCACCTAGTACAGAAACGTTAGGTGTCCAACCGAAGATTGGTATTTCTTTCTGTAGGTCGTAGTTAGCTTCAAAATCGTAACGAGTTTCCAGTTCCTGATCGTAGTCTTCATTGGCAATGGTCACAAAGACGTGATTATCAATCAGATCATTTGGTGTCACGACCTGGCCGTCGACAAAGTCCTGGGCAACTTCAATTGCTTCGAGCAGAAAAGCATTGAGATCAAAGCTAGCCTGGGTACGTGGGGCATTGTCCCAGTTGAATTCATTGGCGAGATCCATGACTCTTAAATCAAGATTAAGCTGATCGTTTACCTGCCAGTTGAATCCGATATCAAATGAATAGCCAGTACCGTCAGGCTCGGCGAAATTAACCCCGCTAATAATAGGGTTTTGTGGGCCGGTAATGTTTGGTTTTCGGTATCCTCGTTCACCAAATTTTGGTTCGTCGTAGAGATAGTCGATAAGAATGTCAGCATTAACATTCTGTGCAAGAGCTGTAAGACCAGACAAATCCCGGTTTCCCGCACTGAGATCGTCGATGATTGCCTGTGCATCTGCCTTTAGCTGGTCGGTAAATGGTTCAAGGTCACCGAAGGTACTGGCAAACCCGGATTGTAATGATGACAAGTCTGAGTAGTAGGAATAAGCCACATCGACGGTCATACCCTTGTAGAAATTCCAGTTGTAACCGACTTTGAATCCCTTTGCTTCTACTCGCTCAACATCTAATAGCAAATCGTAGGCCCGGTTCCCAGGGAGTGTGATGCCATTCTTTGTGGAATGGTGGTAGAGGGCTGTATCTTCTGTAAATTCAGTAACATAGTCGAATCTATGGACGTAAGCGATACGGAAGTTTTTCCATTTCCCGCCAATTTCTATCAGGTCATGGGTAAAGGCAGTTTCCCCATCTTCAAGCTTGTCATCAAAGTCAGTGGCAAACTGGTCAATGGAGACAGGCTCACTAAAGGCGAACAAATCCACTTTTGAGTAGACCGTCCAGGGTTTTTCGTCAGAAGCGCTTAGCGTGCTGCTAAAGGCGAGACAAAGGACAAAGAAAAACTTCTGCATATTGAGCTCTTTGGTATTAGGATAGTTGTTGTTAGAGCCAGCGCACACCAGCGTGCGAGGAAAGCGAATACTACCTATTTCTCGCAGGGGGTAAAACCCTTTAGGTAGTGGGTGAATTTTCCATCTGTCTGATTTTACTTGCGTAAAAGAGGGACAGTTGTTGAAAAATGGTCATAGTGTTTGAAAAAATTCAATGTTATCATGGCTCTACGACGCTAATTTGTAGTGATACCGCAATAAGTTCCAGGTATTTTACGAAGAATTGGGTTCGGGGATTGAGCCAGTCCTGCCATCCAGTCGCACTTCAATATTGGTGTGTTTAGCAAAAATGGATAAGGACTCGGTTAATTACCAGGCATCAATTAGACTCTACACTTAATTCGAACAAAAAATAAAATTAGGAGAGGGCACAAATGGATATCGCATTGTTTACCAGTGGTGGTTTGGACTATCTGTTTAGATGGGGACATTTTCTCGCAGGTATAACCTGGATTGGTGTTCTGTATTATTTCAACTTTATTCAAGGTGAATATTTCAAAGAAGCTGAGGACGCACACCGATCTGGCGCTGTTCAAAAACTTGTTCCTCGCGCGCTATGGTGGTTCCGTTGGGGTGCGATGTTCACCTTCCTTACCGGTTTAGCACTGCTCGCATATCGTCATCAGTTCCTCACGATAGATATTGCAATTGGTGCAACACTGGGTACGTTGATGTTCCTTAATGTGTGGCTCGTCATCTGGCCAAATCAAAAGATCGTTATCGCCTCGGCTACTCAGGTAGCGCAAGGCGGCGAAGCACTTCCAGAAGCAGCAGGCGCTGCACCAAAAGCGGCACTGGCTTCACGAACTAATACCTTGTTCTCAATTCCAATGTTGTTCTTTATGGGATCTTCTGCGCATATGTCTAATGGTGCAGCATCTGATGAAGCAAATAGCATGGCGTTGATCATTGCGCTGGCAGTTGTTGCGGCGCTTGAAGCTAACGCGATCATTGGTAAGCAGGGTCCAATGACATCCGTTAGCGGTGTTATCACTTCTGGTTTCGTGCTTACTGCAGTGCTTTACGCAATTGTCGCTATTCTTTAATAGCTATTAGATTGGCAGAAAGTGAAAGGGCCCCGCTGGGGCCCTTTATGTTTATAAACTAGTCATCGCTATAGGCGATTTGAAGTTAGCAACATGAGTAACAAAAAAGACGAGTTAGATCTTATTCCTGCAATTGCACCAGGCAAGGATGAGCAAGCCTCAAGACGGCGCAGTCTAGAAGCGCCAAAGTCTAGTAACTTCAATGGCATGTTGGTATTCAGTCTAGTGCTAATGGCAGTGATGTTGGGTATTGGCGGCTTCACGCTGTTTGAAGTGCAACAGCGCCTTGATCAGTCTAATGAACTACTAGAGACCACAACAAGGGCGATTCGTGATCTCGAAGATCGACTTGCTGCCACAGGTACCGATGTATCCAAAGAACTGCAGACCCTGAAAGAAAAGCAAACAACTAATTTTTCCGAGATCGATAAACTCTGGAAGGTCGCTTACCGTGAAAATCGGCCAGCGATTAAAGCCCTGGAGAAAAGCCTTGCTGATATGAATGCAGCAGACAAGCAGTTGCAAACTTCTCTGACGAGCTTAAAAGGTGAATTTGTTAAAACCAAAGCTGAATTTACCACCCTTTCAAAAGAGATGAGTCAGGTAAGGCAGAATATTATTGATGATAGTAGTGAAATGACCACCCAGGTAGCCTTCGTTCGCGGTCAGGTTCAAGATCAGGCGGTAGTGGTGGAAGGCAACAAGCGGTCAATCTCATCTATTAACAAGACGGTCACTGAAGTCGAAGAAGCTATCGAGGTTTTTGATCGTTATCGACAGCAGGTTAACCAACGGATGATCGATCTACAGAATCAAATTAGCGGTGCAACGCAAGCGCCCGTTAACTAGCTGCCTGGTTAGTTGAAACTCCAATCCTGCAGCACGCTTACCTCAAAGGTGTAGTGTAAATAGGTGAGCACAACACCTTGTTCTGTAATCTCAATAAGTTTTACACCGTCTGAAACCATTTCGTTTTCACGATACATACGACCGTTAATATTCACCATACGGAAGTCGGCCTCATCTGCGTACAGATGGCTGGAAAACACCATATCCGGAATCTGGCGCTGAACATTAAGGGGCAGTTCTGAAATCCTCACAGGATCACTTCTAAACGCATCTTGAGGCGTAATGAGTTGCGGCTTTTCCTGCCGGGTGGATGCTGTTATCTGGTCAGGGACAGTTACTGCGGGTGTCGGGGTAGCAACAACTGGTGCAGGTGTGGATTGAACCGCTGGTGTAACTACCTGGACCGGCACCTGTTCTACAACTGCTTTTGGCTTAAGCCAGTACCAGAGGCCGGCCATATTCAGCAGTAAGATAACAAGCCCGAAAACTATCCACCTTGTTGAAGATTTTTCCTTGTGCGTATCAGGCGGCAGACGATGCACAGTATTTAGATCAGGCGCTTGATTGGTTCTGCGTTCCTGTTCCGATTTATTCAGTGCTTCAAGAATATAGGACATTATCCTGCCTCCTGTTGCCGAATGACTGGCACACCGGACGCGCTAATATTATTGATATGAATCCAGGTCTGTGCGCCGACAATACCGTCCGGTATCAAGCCGACAGAGATTTGAAAACGTTTCACTCGTCGTTCCAGTTCTGCATCGAAGATGCGATCGCTAATTTCTGATTTACCTGTACTTGAAGGATTGCTTGCCAACTCCATTTGATTCCATAGCCAATCAATTGTTGGACCCTGATCACCGATTTTTGATGGTTGGCTGTAGGCTGGTGGTGAGCGCCAGAGCAGACTATAAAAGCCGCTCCAGATTTCTAGAACATCACTTTGTTTTAGTAGATATTCTCCACCTTGTCCTTGCACCTTAATACTATCGTCTGTAATACCAGAAATTACAAACCAGCCACTGGTTGATGATGTGGTCAGGTTAATAATCACAGGCCGGTTAAGATGGGCGATGTCACGCAAACTGCCTAGCTTTGATAAACATTCGAGCCCAGTAGTTCTGGCAATTTCACATGCGTCAGCGTCTGCTGCCAGACCAAAGTCATTACCCCAGAGGCGGAGCAGAGCTTCAAACGCACCTGTCTGTGCAGGAAAACCAATCGCTTCATCAATCTGGTTGTAGGTGTAGGCTGTGGGTGTGCTGATCGGGGTCGTCTCAACCGGTCGTAGATTCGACAGTTGATTCGTAATTCTCTTCTGGTTATCAGTCTCCGGCACCTGTTGCTCGGAAGTCGACTCGAGAGGCGGTAAGATTTCAGCCTGTGCGATTGGTGTGATTGTCGATGGTTGGATTTCAGGTGCCGAACCTATTGATGTATCCATCGTTGTATTGGTCAATGCACCGGTGTTTGTATCGCTGGCTTCAGTTACCTGTGCTGCCGGTTCCGGAAGGACAACATCCGTTGTCGTTTGGCTGTTAACACCTGCAACCTGCTCTGTATCCACAGAGCCAGTCGGTTCACTGGGATTCAGGAATGCGAAGGTAATCCCGATGGCAGCGATGATCACTGCCGCGGCGACAGGCAGATGCCAGTTAATTTGTTGTTTTGGAATATCACCAAGGATCTCTTTCGTCGCTTTATTTACCGTCTCGACATCAACCTGAAGTTTATTCTGAACATAGGTACCGAGCAGGGCGCGATCACAAACCAGGTTAATAATTCTCGGAATGCCTTTCGAAATTGCATATATCCGATTGATCGTTGCCTTTGGAAAAAGCGCGCCCTTGGCACCGGCAATATCTAGTCGATGTTGGATATAGTCTCCAACCTCGGCCTGGGTGAGTGCATCCAGGTGAAACCTTGCAGTAACCCGTTGCGATAGCTGACGTAGTTCTTGCTTTGCAAGTAGGGTCAATAGCTCAGGTTGACCGAGTAATATGATCTGCAATAATTTCCGTTGATTCGTCTCAAGGTTTGTCAGCAATCGTAATTGTTCTAGTACATCGACAGAGAGATTCTGGGCCTCGTCTATGATGAGCACAGTACGACGGTTTAACTGGTGGGAACGAAGCAAAAAATCATTCAAAGCATCAACCAGGACCTTGATGCTGGCATCCTTTGGATAGTCTATATGTAGATCATCACAAGCGGTGGCAAGTAGTTCGCTTGCCGTTAACTTGGGATTTAAAATAAATGCTGTATCAACGTCTTCTGGAATCTGCTCTAGCAAGCAACGACAAACAGTGGTTTTTCCCGTACCTACTTCACCGGTAAGGAGTATAAAACCCCCATCACTTCGGATACCGTAGAGTAAATGCGCGAGGGCTTCACGATGCCGTTCGCTCATATAGAGATATTGTGGGTTTGGTGCTATCGAGAAGGGCGCTTCCCGAAGACCAAAGTAGTCGTTATACATAGCGTAAACGTGTGACCAGTTATTAGCGCGAAAGGATAACAGGCGCCCTGTAAAAGCACTAGCGAGTTGAAATCATGACATACAAAACATTTTTGGAATACGAGCCTTGAGGTTTAACACTATCTCCCGCCTGGTATTCCTGGGCGGCCTCTTGTTTGTATCTAGCTGTAGCCACCTGTCTTACTACAAACAGGCAGTGTCCGGGCAGCTGGCCTTGCTTGCAGATAGACGACCAGTGACCGGGGTGCTGGAAGACCCTGGGCTGAAAGATGAGGTGCGACAGCAGCTTCAGCTGAGCCAGAACATACTGGCCTTTGCCGGGGAATTAGGCTTGCCGGTTGAAAAGACCTTTTCAACCTATGTGGATGTCGGGCGACCCTATGTGGTTTGGAATGTATTTGCCGCAGAAGCCTTTTCCCTGCAACTAAAAACTCATTGTTTTCCCATCGCAGGCTGTGTTGGTTACAAGGGATTTTTTGCAAGGGAGGCGGCAGAGAAATATGCAGCAGAACTCCGTGCAGAGGGGTTAGAAGTATTCGTCGGTGGTGTCGCTGCCTATTCCACCCTTGGCTGGTTTGATGACCCGTTACTCAGCACCTTTATCATGCGTGAGGAGGCGGCATTAGCAGCGTTGTTATTTCATGAGCTTGCTCACAAGGTGCTCTATATCGAAGGAGATACCAGCTTTAATGAGAGTTTTGCCACCGCGATTGAGCGATACGCCCTTAAAAAGTGGCTTGATAGAAGGGATCAACCGGGGCGTTTTGATGCATATCTAGCTGCGGACAAACGGCGTCAATCGGTTATTGCGCTTATTCTTGCAACCAGAGAGCGACTAGCCCTTATCTATGCCAGTCAGCGACCAGAAAACGAAATGCAGCAGCAAAAAAACGAGGCGATTGCCGATATGCGTCAACAGTATCAGCAGTTAAAAGATAGTTGGCAGACAGGCACAGAGTTTGAATATTGGATGCAGACTGAGATTAATAACGCCAGATTGGGCGCGATAGGTGCCTATCATGGTTGGGTGCCAGCGTTTCAAGTGATGCTGGCGAAGCATGAAAATCTTGACACTTTTTTTCAAGAGGT
>CBDUKY010000176.1:0-6777 GCA_965367925.1 uncultured Pseudomonadales bacterium
CTTGCGGCTCTGGGTAATATAGCGCAGGAGTTTAAACGGAATATCACCCACCAGTTGTGGTGTCAGTCCTGACCCATCGACAATACACGGCACCTCGACACAAGCGTCATCAGGCAAGTTGGAAATGTATCCCTGATTTCTGACATTACCGTGAATCACAACTGGTTCGTTTGTTTCCATGGCGTTAACAATTTGCGAGCCGTACTCGATGCTGCGCTCGAGACTAACGGGCGTCTCCCAGTCAGCCATTTTTTGCATGGTTTCGCGCCAGTCTGGGCGATTATATAGTTGCTTGATAAACCCCGGTTCACCGTTCCATCCGCCACCTGGACAGTAACGATCAATCATTTGAGCATTTTTTCTAAACCAGGGAGAATATTCAGAATTGTGACCAGAAGACTCGGTTACCGGGAATCCAAAGTGCTTGATATATTCGAGCCTGGTGGTGTCTTTACGCCAGATTCTGGGGTGTTCAGCCAGCGCCCGAATTTTCGGCAACAAATCCTCACCCTGCTTTTCAAATTTAGTTATCCAGGCTTGATGATTGATCCCAGCACAATCGAATTGTATGTCAGCAATATTCTCGCCAAGCCGATACGCCCACTGCTCTGTGGTGCCCTGTACCGAGTGACATAGGCCGACGAGTTTTATATCTGGCACCTGCTCGTACATACCCCAACACAGCATCGCCATGGGATTGGTGTAATTCAGTAGCCAGGCCTCTGGCGCTAGTTCCATAATATCGCGCGCTATCCCTACCTGATGAGGTAAGGTGCGGAGACAACGCATAATGCCACCAGGAGTGAGGGTGTCCCCAATAGCCTGCGAAACACCATATTTCGCGGGAATATCAATTTCGGACGAAATGGCCTCGTAGCCGCCCACCAGGATACTGCTAATCACATAACTAGCACCGGGTAATGCCTCCCGCCGATCAGCATGCAAACTAAAGGTCGCATCACCATAGCCACCTTCTTTAAATATTCGTTCAACAATCTTGCCAGCAAATGCCAGTCGTTCTGGATCGATATCTACCAGGGCAAAATGGCTAGCACCCAGTGCAGGATAACTTAATAGATCAGCGGTGAGTCGACTTGAAAACTCAAGGCTACCCGCGCCGATAATGACGATTTTTGTCATGAGATTGCTTCCAGTGATTTGAATTTGAAAACTGACATACTGCGATAGGTTTCGCCAGCAGTCAGTTGGACTGTGGGAAATGTTGGATGATTTACCGCGTCAGGCCAACCCTGGGTTTCAAGGCAAAGCCCCTTGTACTTTGGTGTGAGTCCGTTACCCGAGTAAAACTGCATGCCCGGTGCCGTTGTGGAAAGTGTCATGGCCACACCAGCAGCGTCACAGGAAATTTCTGCTGCTGGTCGTAGATCTCCTGTAGGCATAGCATCCAGCGCATAACAATGGTCAAAACCGCCAGCAATAGCGCATTGTTCTTCCCCACGAGCAAGACCTGCTCTGAGGGTGTTCCCTTGTCTAAAGTCAAAGGCTGAACCAGTAACTGTTATAGGGTTATCGGCTGGCAGTCCACCAGGGGCGACTGGCAAAAAGGTATCAGCATGGATTACAAGCTTGTGGTCTAACACGGTTTCTTGCTCACCAAAATTGAAATAGGGATGATGACAAATGCTAAAAACCGTGTCTGAATCTGTTGTTGCTTCATAGGATAATCGCAGTATTGCGTCCTCTATCTGGACCTTTACACTAACCCTACGGTTACCTGGATACCCGCCCTCTCCGTCTTTAAATAAACGGGACAAGATCAACCCATCAGATTCGATGTGCACATCCCAGCACTGGTTATGAAACGCGGTTTTACCGCCATGTAGATGGTTCGGATATTCGTTTTGATCAAGTTGGAAGTTCTTCTCCCCAAGAACAAACTCAGCACCACCAATCCTGTTAGCTACAGGGCCGATTAGCGCACCCAGGTAGTCTTCGTCATGCAAATATGCTTCCCAATTACTATAGCCAAGAATTGTTTCGACGGGCTTTTTGTGTGCAGGCAAATATTTAAGGGAGCAAAGCCTGGCACCAAAATTCAATAGCGTTAGAGAAAGGCTATCTGAGCTCATCAGATACTCGTAGACCGGCTCACCAGAGTCGGTCTTACCTGGCACTCTACTGGTTATTGTCACAGACATAGGCGTAACTAACCACCTGCAACAAAGTGCAGGAAATGAACTTCACTATCTTCGCCAATTGCTTCTAGCATTGGGTCGACGATGATCACGCCATCTATTGCAACCGCCATATCAGCAATCTCAGATTGCTTTAAGTCTGGATAACGCTGTAACAACTCACTAACAACATCTCGATAGACCCTGGCCTCGACGATGGTTTCCGTTTCTCCAGTGAACGCTTGCAGTTCACTGGAGAATTTTACTCTGGCCATTCAACGAGTACTTAGCTGTTATCTTGGATGAGTTTTAGGATGCGCGGCGGCGAACAGGGTAAGTCAGTTACCGGTAAGTTTATGGCTGCACCGACTGCACTACCCACTGCTGCCAGAGGTGGAATAATGCCTGATTCACCGACACCTCGAACACCAAATGGATGGAAGGCATTTGGCACCTCAATAATAAGTGCATCAATCATAGGCAAGTCTGAAGCAAGGGGAATTCGATAATCCAGGAAACCGGGATTTTCTAGCGTGCCGTCCTTGCTATAGATATATTCCTCATTCAACGCCCAGCCAATACCTTGTACCGCACCACCTTGAAGCTGGCCTTCAACATAGCCAGGGTGAATTGCCTTACCGGCGTCTTGAGCTGCTGTATAGCGCAGTACCGTGACCTTACCTGTGTCCTTGTCCACCTCGACATCACACAGATGTACGGCGAAGCTTGGTCCAGCGCCACGGGCATTGATATTGCCGCGACCAGATATCTGGCCACCGGTTCGATCAGCTGTTTCACAGATTTGCGCCGCGGTTAGTCGATCTTCACCCGCTGTATTGATCGCAACGCCGTCGCGCCAGTCAACCTGCTCTTCTGTAACGTTCCATACTGCTGCGGCACGTTGTTTCATTTGTTTCACAACATCCTGAGCCGCCTCGATGACTGCCATGCCGGTAGCAAAGGTGGTTCGGCTACCACCAGTACCTGCACTAAAGGCTACATTTTCTGTATCAGCAATAATGGGTTTAAAGTTTTCTGCTGGCATGCCCATTTCTTCTGCAGCCATTAATTGCATGGATGCACGAGAACCACCAATATCTGGTGAACCTTCAACAATGGTACCAGTGCCATCAGGGTTCATATTCAAAGTCACACTTGATTGGCCACCGACATTAAACCAGAACCCTGCAGCAACACCTCGACCCTGGTTTTCTTTAAGCGCTTGCTTGTAGTGGTCAGAGTTTTTGATGCCTTCCAAACACTCAACCAGACCAACACGCTTTAGCTTTGGTCCATAGATGGTTTGCGTGCCTTCTTTGGCTGCATTTTTGAGCCTCAAATCAATTGGATCCATCCCAAGTTTATCCGCCAGCTCATTCACGGCCATTTCCGCTGCAAACTCTGCTTGTGGTGCACCAGGCGCACGATAGGCGGCTACCTTGGGCTTGTTCACCACAACATCGAAACCTTCAACATAGACATTTTCAAGATCGTAAGGCGTAAAAGCCGTCATACACCCCATCATCACTGGTGAGCCTTTGAATGCACCAGCTTCATAATAGAACTTACCTTGCATGGCAGTGATGGTACCGTCCTTCTTCGCGCCCACCTTGACCCAGAGCCTCGAAGCAGAGCCAGGCCCTGAAGCCTTAAAGACTTCATCCCGGTCCATTACCATCTTCACTGGTCGGCCGGACTTTCTAGACAAGATCAAGGAAACAGGTTCTAGATAAACTGTTGTCTTACCACCAAATCCACCGCCAATTTCACTAGCGATTACCTTGAGTTGGCTTAAGTTCATACCTAACAGTTTTGCAGTGCTGGCCCTTACATCAAAGTGGCCTTGCGTACTGCACCAGAGCATAGACTGCCCACTTGCATCATATCTGCCGAGGCAAGCGTGGGGTTCAATATACCCCTGATGGACAGTAGGTGTGTAATAGTCTCGCTCGACAATGACCTCAGCTTCTGCGAATCCCGCTTCAATATCACCTAACTTAAACTCATGCCGTGCAGCAATGTTGGAGGAGCTAGTTGGCTGTTCAGGCAGACCCGCTGTATAGAGATTGTCGTGTAACAATGGGGCATCAGGTTTAATAGCATCATTAACATCAAGGACTGGTTCCAATACCTCGTATTCGATCTTCACAAGATCAATTGCCTGCTCAGCAATGGCTTCCGTGGTCGCACCAATCGCGAGAATTGCATGACCGTGATAGAGCACCTTGTCTTGTGCAAGGATATTTCGTGCCAGGTCAACCAGGTTTGAACTCCCCTCACCCGCCTCGATAACCACATCCGCGACCGACGGAAAATCCGCATAAGTCGCAATCGCCATAACGCCGCTTAAGGCTTCTGCTGCACTGGTATCAATATGCTTAATTTTCGCGTGAGCATGGGGGCTACGTAACACCTTGCCCCAGATCATGCCTGGCAGGTTCATATCCGCACCATAATTTGCTCTACCGGTCACCTTCTCGAAACCGTCTGGGCGAATACTCCGTTTACCTATATATTTGAAATCTTGTGCTTCACTCATGGTTATGCACCTCCTCGTAGAGTTTCTGCAGAATCCATTACAGCCCGAATGATTTTGTCGTAACCGGTACAACGACAAAGGTTTCCAGCGAGATAGTAACGAGCTTCTTCTTCAGTTGGGCTTGGATTTTCCTCTAACAACGCTTTTGTCGAAACAATAAGCCCAGGAGTACAAATACCGCACTGTAGTGCAGCATGCTCGAGGAACTTTTCTTGAATAACATGCAAATGGTCTTTATCTGCAATACCCTCAATGGTGCCAACTTCAGCACCTTCTGTCTCAACACCGAGTACCAGACAGGAACAAACCAGGCGACCATTTAGGGTAACGGAACAAGCACCACAATCACCCGAGCCGCAACCTTCTTTTGTACCCGTTAGATTAAGCTGATTTCTCAACACATCTAACAATGTATCTTGAGGTGCACATAGGAACTCGATTGGCTCACCGTTGATTGAAGTATTTACATGAACTTTTGACATTTTTATTTCCCCTTCGCCCGATCAGCAGCGATTTTTGCTGCGCGTTTAGTCAATACGCCAACCACATGGCGACGATACTCAGCAGTACCTCGTCGATCAGATATTGGTTTAGAAGCTGCCGATGAAGCATCTGCTGCGGCTTGTAATGCCGCATCGTCCAATTTAGTGCCAATCAAAGCGGCAGCCGCTTCAGGTACCAGCAATGCAGTTGTCGCCACCGCACCAATAGCAACTCTTGCCGCTGTACAGGTGCCTGAGTCATCGAGGCTGACGCTGACCCCTGCACCCGCGACGGCAATATCCATTTCAGTCCTTGGAATAAAACGTAAATAGGCATCAGCAGTATGAGCGGCTGGTCTTGCAATCTTAATTGATTTCAATAGTTCCCCTTGTGCCAGACAGTTTTTACCCACGCCGACTACAAAGTCTTCAACATTCACTGTGCGCTCTCCTGATGGCCCTTGAATAACACACTGGGCACCATTTGCGATCAGCGCGGGAATGGTATCTGCAGCAGGTGAAGCATTACACAGGTTCCCACCGACACTACACCTGCCTTGTACCTGAGTAGAACCAATGAGATAAGCGGCCTCAACTAGCCCAGGATATACCGCTTTAATATCATCTCTTGCGGTAAATTCCGCACAACTCATCGACGGCCCAAGGGTTAAACCACTGTCATCAATCGTCGCAGTCATCATTGAGGCTATTTTCTTCACATCGACAACACAGACAGGATTCGATTGTGCTTTAGTCTGGATAATAAGGTCGGTCCCACCCGCAAGCACCTTAGTTGGGTTGCCGGACTCAGAGAGAAAGCTGATTGCCTCCTCAATTGAAGTCGGCAATTTGTATTCAACGACAGCCATTCAAATGCTCCTACACGGTTGTTAGCCTACAGTGGCCAGATATGGAATTAGTAAACGTTATATATAGCACGGCTCATACTCGCTACCAAGAGATCACAAGTAATCAGCCAGGAAGATGAGACAGAGGTTAAGAGTTGACAGCGATCAAATCAAAAAAAGTTGATTGCTGCGCCAATGAGTCCACCAACAATTAGCACAAAAACTGGCAAAGCAGACAAAGTCAGACCAGGACCTCGCGTCCCTGGGTCCCGAATGTAGCTGACTGCATATAGGACCCTGGCAGATAGATAACGCCAGCACCTGCTGCCCAGTACTCATTAATATAGTAACCGAAAGCCCAGAGCCCTGGAATAAACAACACCAGCATTTCAAGCGTATTGTAGTGAACCCGAAAAGCTCGCTCGAAACGCTCATCGCCAGTGGTTGCCGGGGCTGGTACATCATATTTTCCCCTGGCAAGCCCCACCAGGAGACCAAAGGCAATAAATTCCAATAGTGCCAACATGGTAATGATTGTGAGTAACGCCATGATCTAATGATTACCTGGGGATTGCCCTTGAGTCTAACATCCAGCGCCGGTCATTAGCACAAGTCACCGGCTCTAGCAGTTCACCGGCTCTAGCAGTCAGGCAGTGATTGCCACAAGCTAGTCTGCTCCTGTAGATTCCAAGTTATGCCAATATGCCCATCAAAGCGATGCTGAAAGCCCAGCTATTTCGCACAACTATCAAGCTACTCGGTCTGCTACCACT
>CBDUKY010000177.1:0-6766 GCA_965367925.1 uncultured Pseudomonadales bacterium
ACCGCCAACCGGCATCATCGAAGCTTCATCCCAACTGGTAATTGCCTGTACATGCTGCAGGTCATTTATCCTGGCGAAGTGCTTTTCTAGTTCTTGATAGGCGGTCATAGCCTCAGTTCCAATTAAAATGCTAATTCTAGGTTGGCATCGCAATACTATCAGTCTCGTGAAGGTGAGACGCATCATTAAAGCGACGAATAAGTATTTTCCCGTCCACTGCCACTATATGACTGATTGAGCCATTGTCACAGCCGTTAAACGCAAATGGATTTGCAGCGGCGGCCTCGGCAAGAATGTGACCAACAACACCGCCATGGACAAAACAAGCCACAAGCTGATCTGGATGCTTACTAATAATTCGCTCTAGTGCTGATCCAATTCTTCGTTTAAGTGCTTCGTGTGATTCCGCACCAGGAATCACATCCCAGCGTTGCTCTGCCTGCATCCGCTGATAGATTGGGTCATTTTCAAAGGCCTTAATTCGAAATAGTCCGCCCTCCCATTCACCAAGGTGGACTTCCCTCAAGTCGGGTTCGACAACTGGCTGCAGGTTCAAATGTTGTAGCAATGGTTCTGCAGTCTCAAGGGTACGGCGCATGTTTGAGACATAAACCGCATCAATGGGATGAGACTTCAACCGCTCACCCACACGCTTTGCCTGGTCTCGGCCAGTTTCAGCCAACTCTGGGTCACCTTGACCATCTACTAGCGGAAATGGGTTACCCGGCACTGCCGCCCGACTCTCACCGTGACGAACTAACAATATTTCTGTGGCGCCTGCAGGCCTTGTAAATTTGTGTTGTCGATATTGTTTCATGTCTTTGTCTACTCTGATTGTACAGCCTGATTACCCGCCGCATGGTACCAGATCAACGGCTATTTTCGAGCGGGGGATTTTCTCTCGCCCGTATTGTGAGATAGGATTCAGGAAACAAGGAGACAGAATCGATGAGTTGGCTTAAGGAAATTGAAGAACTACACCACCGAAGCGAATTAGCTGAATTAATGGGCGGCAAGGAAAAGGTGGCACGACAACACGAGTTTAACAAGCTCACTGTACGCGAACGGATTGATGCCATTGTTGACCCTGGCACCTTTCACGAAATCGGCAAGCTCGCAGGGGTCGGTGAATATAATGATGATGGTGAACTCATCAACTTCACACCGGCCAATCTGCTCTATGGCACAGCAGAAATAGATGGTCGACCAGTCATAATTTCTGGTGATGACTTCACCGTTCGTGGTGGCAGTGCCGATGCTTCAATCGCCGGAAAACGCTTACAAGCCGAGGGCCTTGCCCATGAATTAAGACTGCCCCATGTTCGTCTTGTAGATGGCATGGGTGGTGGAGGTTCGGTTAAGACCATCGAAACCTCTGGCAGGACCTATATTCCCAAAATCGGTGGTTGGGAAGTTATTGTTGGCCATCTTGGTATTGCACCATCTGTTTCCCTTGCGCTTGGTTCCGTTGCAGGTATTGGCGCTGCGAGAGTGACCACATCTCACTACTCGGTGATTGTTAAGGATTCTGCACAGATGATGATTGCAGGTCCTGCGCTCGTTGACTGGGCAAGCCTTGGCGACGTAAGTAAAGAAGAACTCGGTGCGAGCAAAATCCATACACGAAATGGCGCAATCGACGATGAAGCAAAATCGGAAGCTGAAGCATTTAGCATGGCGACCAGATTTCTTTCTTACCTGCCAACCAGTGTTGACGAGATACCAGCTAGAAGCGAAAACACTGATCCCGTTGACCGACAGGATGAAGCACTGCTTGAGGTTGTCCCAAAGGACCCGAGAAAGGTCTACAAGATGCGACCGGTGATCAACAGCATTGTTGATGAAGGGTCTTTTTTTGAGATAGGTAAAAAATGGGGTAAATCAATTATTACTGGTCTGGCAAGATTGGATGGCATACCTGTCGCCATTTTTGCCGAGGACCCAATGGTTTACGGCGGCGCCTGGACGGCAGATGCCTGCCGGAAACTCATTCGTCACTGTGATCTAGCATCTACTTTTCACTTACCCTTAATCCATCTTGTCGACTGCCCCGGTTTTCTTATCGGCAAACAAAGTGAAGAAAATGCCACCATACGAATCGGTTCAACTGCATTAGCAGCACTCGGTCAAACAACCGTGCCATTTTGCAGTGTCGTTATACGCAAGGCGTTCGGGGTTGCAGGCGCTTCTAATAATAAACCTGGCTCCCACCACTTCCGCTTTTCCTGGCCGTCTGGTGACTGGGGATCCTTGCCTATTGAGGGCGGTATTGAAGTTGCCTACAAGGCGGAGATTGCTGCAGCAGAAGATCCAGACGCACATTTGGAAATGATCAAGGAACGACTTAACAAGGTAAGATCGCCATTTCGTTCTGCTGAGTTTTTTGAAGTAGAACAAATCATCGACCCAAGAGAAACGCGAGCCCACCTCTGCCGTTGGTCGAATCTGGTATACAAAACCCTGAAACCCGGGCAGAGTGCATTCACATATCGCCCATAGGAGATTCACAGATGGTAAAGCTATTGATAATGATCGTGGCACTAACAGTGAGCCCTGCACTTTTTGCTCATGATTACACCTGCACCAATGCCGGGCTAGAACGAAGAATTAGCGTTATTCATGCCGAGGGCCAGGAACTACCGTGCCAGGTTAAATATGAAAAACCTGATGAAGGCGATACCCAATATCCATGGCAGGCGGAAAACACTGCTGGCTATTGTGAAGCGAAGGCAGACTATCTGGCCCAGCGCCTGTCATCCTTTGGTTGGGATTGTACGGAAAACCCAGAGAGCCACTAGACGCTACCCTTACCTAGCTCAAGCTTACCTTTCGCGAGGTTTAGCCTGAGCAGGTCACTGGCACCTTCTACAAACCGCAATGACCTGACTTGTCGATACATGGCCTCTAACGGATGCCCATGAACCAGCGCTTGACCACCATATAACTGCACGCCCCAGTCAACGACTGTTCCAGCTGTCTCGGTACAAAATACCTTGGTCGCGATTGTCTCGTTGACAGTATTACCACCTGCATCTACAAGTCGCGCTGTTCTGTACAGGGCACTGCGAGCAACAAAAGTCTGAATGCGCATATCCGCAAACCGGAGTCTGACGCCTTCCTTGTCACCAAGGGGTGTGCCAGTTCTATGAGGTGCTTTCAAGTGCTGTTCAATATAGTCAAGAACCCATAGACACATTCCAGTTGCCTGGGCAGATACCATCAAACGTACATTGCCAATATTTCCAAGCGCCCTTGGCATCCCTTCACCTATCTTGCCGATGACCTGTTGTTTTGATACCCGGACCTGATCAAAACTCATAGAGACATGTCCACTACCATCGAGCGAGGAAAAAGTCCGGTCAATACTGACCCCCTTGGCAAGCCGGTCAACGACAACCATTGCTGTACCGAGTTTTTGTTGAGATTCATCTTCAACGTTAATGAGTATCGAGACAAAGTCAGCAACATCACCACCTGTAACATAGGACTTATTGCCTGTGATGATAATATCGTCACCAGACACAACCCCATAGGTGGGCCGATTAGCAGTGTCGGCTTCGGTAAAGCCAAATGCACCACGCTTTTCTCCTTGTAAGAGAGGCAACAGATATTCATTTCGTAACAAGCCCTCTGAGGCGTGCAGGACGCCTGGTCCAGGACCAAAAACAGAGGAGCTCAAGGGGCTATTGGCTTTTGCTAACATCTCCCGCAACACGGTTAATTCAAGTGAGCTGGCCGGGGTACCACCAAACTCTGCTGGTTGAGTCTTCGTGAAAAAGCCGTTTGCCTTGGAGGCCTCTCGAACACGCACCTGTGCAGTCTGCAAGGCCTCGCTGTCAGGGTTATCTCCAAGTGAATCCGTTGCTGGTTGTAACACGGTATCAATAAACTGCTGCATGGATGCTTTAGCCGCACCAACTCCCTCGGGTAGATTATCGGGCATTGATCTTTTCCTGCTTGAATGGAACTGTGCCTGTACCATAGCAAAATCTACTGGGAATATTGCAGCTATCAAATCGGTGAATAATGCATGAATGATAAGCGCAAGGCATTACTAGGGTTTTATACAGCAGGCGGTTTGAGAGAGCTGATTCCTATCTATCCGCTATATGCCGTTATGTTTAGTGAACATGGCGTATCGCCATTTGAACTCTCTCTGCTGTTTGCAATCTGGGCACTGGTTGGCATGCTAACGGAAGTCCCTTCTGGCGCCTGGGCTGACACCTATTCTAGAAAATGGTTAGTTGTCGCCGCTGGGTTTCTCAAATCCCTGGGTTTTGTTACCTGGTTTCTGTGGCAGGATTTCTATGGCTATGCACTCGGTTTTCTTTTCTGGGGATTTGGTTCTAGCTTACGCTCAGGTGCCTTCGAGGCGTTACTCCATGACCTGTTAACAACATGGGATTGTGCAGCAGAATTTACCCACCACTATGGCCGCATCAAGGCGATAGCCACCGGATCAATTGTCGCAGGTGAGATCCTCGGAGGCATCCTTATTATTCGTGGTTATGACTTTGTACTTCTCATTAGCGCGCTGGTACCCATACTTGCCAGCATACCCTTCATCTTATTTGTCCAGGATGCGGAAAAGGATGAATCAACCGCAGAGAAGGACTACTGGTTGCACCTACGTACAGGCATTCATGAGGCGATTGTTAACCCCAGCATTCGTTTTATCTTATTTGCTTCCACATTTTTATTGATCGCCTATGGTGTTTACGATGAGTACGAACCGCCTTTGCTTTTTGAGAAGGGTTTCGACCTTTCGCTGATCGCCTACCTTGCAGCGCCCATCTATGGCGCTGAAGCCTTAGGACAGTACCTTGCCGGTCGATATAACCACTTACACTTTAAACAACTGATCTGGTTGATGGTGGCAGGCAGTGCATTTCTACTACCCATGCCCTGGCTCATTGGATTCTGGGTACCAGCCTCAATTGCAGCCTTTTGCTTTATGTTTGGACTCGCAAGCACTGTATTCGCCGGCAGACTACAAGAAAATATCACCGGCGCTTCCAGAGCAACCGTCACCTCGCTAATTGGTTTCGGCGATTCTCTAGGCGCAATCCTGTGGTTCCTTGTCTTTGGTGCAATGGCTGAGGGCAGCGACATGAGTAGTGCTACTCTCGGTTTCGCTGCAACAATTATTCTGCTCTCACTAATCAGTAGACGCCTGTTAGTGCGCTGGCATCTCAGTCTCTAGTCAAAGGTTGGTTCGTGCATACCAAGTTCTGGGCTGGGCAGTTCCCAGCGTGGTCTTGTTTTCGACATATCGAGAACTGGCCCCAAAAACGACGCCTCACCATATGGACTATGAGCTGTTTGCATCCGATACTGAATTTGCCCGGCAGTAAGTGCCGGTAAATCCGCCGGCACATCAACACGCGGTTGATCCTGGAGAAACATTGCAGATTGACAAAGAGAGGCTCTGACATGATAAGAACCACCCTGCTCTGCGCGCATGCGCATCGCTAACAAGGTGCCATAGGCGGCAAGGTAGCCAGTGGAATAATCGCAAGCTGCCGCTGGTAACAACTGAGGTTTCCTATCACCTTGTTCGTCCGCAATGCCAGTCACAGTCTGGGCTAACTGTTCCCACCCGGCTCGTGTAGCAAATGGACCATCAAATCCATAGCAGTTCATGGAGGTATAGATTATCCCTGGGTTGATCTCGGCAAGCGCTTCTGGAGAGAAACCAAATCTTTCCATGACCCCAGGCCGATAGCCCTGGGAGAAGACATCGCTTTCTTTAATCAAACGAACCATCTGCGCTCGTTGATCAGCCTCACTAAAATCAAGGAAGCAACTACGTTTACCATGACTCGTATCCTTTACAAACCTGTCAGACTGGGGCAATTGTTCTGCTGTCACCATCAACACATTGGCGCCATGCTCAGCGAGGGTTCGTGCACAGGTAGGGCCAGCCAATATGCGAGTTAGATCAAGTACCTTAATGCCACTTAAGGGTCTCACTTCTCTTGTTAAACCCGGCATCGGTACCTGCGGACCATCTGCAATCTTATCAATCTGAATGACTGGTAGACCTGCGAGCAACTTACCTTGTGGATGTGCTAACCACTCTGATTCGCTGCGTACCATCGCACCACAACCGTTTACCTCAGCGATTGCATTTTCAAGATCCAGAGCATCCCATTTGGCGACCGCAGCAACAACTGACTCAAGGCTTTCGTCACATTTTAAAACTTTAAAAATTCGTTGGGCGAGATGAGGTAGTCCAACATGCGGCAAAAAATAGCGACCATCTTTTGTTGGATGCGGTGTACTAATCATCTGCATCTGTCTTTGCTTTGCAAATGCTGCAGCATCGGCCGCATTTGCTTGTTCATCCTTTATGCTAAAGAACAAAAAACTTAACAACGAAGCAGTTGCATCCCGGACATCAATTGATAAGTCTTGTCGGTCCCCGCCTTTAAGTTCCCAGAGATCATTCACAGCGACCCCAATAGCAGCATGAATTGCAGCCGTCGTGCTACCAAGCGCGAATCGACTTGCTATCACTGGCTCATCCCCTGAGTAGCTGATGGATTCCGCCGGATCAGAAAGGTTCCGAATTGACATTAACGCCTGAAAAGCTTTTATTTTTTTCAATTGCCCTCCCACAGGCTGAATCGTTAGTTTTAGATTTACCTGCCTGCTGTTTCTTCGTTGTTCTAGCAAAGTTCTGAATTGAGACACATTTTTATGTTGAATTCAAAGCTCACTGGGATACCATCAGGTGCGAGCTAACAACGAAACCAAGAATCCG
>CBDUKY010000178.1:0-6708 GCA_965367925.1 uncultured Pseudomonadales bacterium
AAGCTGCTCTGGAATCCAGGGTCAAGCTTGCAGAAGCACTTGCCATCAACAGCTCTATCTACATGACCCAGTCAGAATTACGGCGACTAGAAAACACCTTACAACTGGTTGTTGAACGGAATACAGAGCTTGAATCAGCGGCTGTGGTAAAGGCTGATGGTGCGGCGGTATTCACCATCGGTGAACATAATCGTAACTGGGACCCAGATGCCAACCCTGGCTATCAGCTTGTCGTCCCTATTCTAGAAGGTGACGCCATCTGGGGTAATCTGGAATTAGGTTTTACCCCGGATGAACTCCCGGGCTGGCAAGGTTACCTGATGCAACCCATGGTTCAGTTGATCATCTTTGTCACCATTGTCTCCTTGTTGGGTTTCTTCTTTTATTTACGAACCATGCTCAAGCAGCTAGATCCTAGTCAGGCAATTCCAGGTCGAGTTCGCTCGGCTCTCGACACCATGGCGGAGGGATTACTAGTACTCGACACTAACCAGAACTTGATGTTAGCCAATGAGGCATTCGCTGACCTGATGCATGAACAACCAGAAAACCTTGTCGGGACAGATATTGGTTTTTGGCCCTGGAGCGATGAAGAAAACAATCCCCTGGACAAGGCTGACACCCCCTGGGGTCTTGCTATCAGCACAGCAGAGTCGCAAATGGGTTTGCGGGTGAAACTCTCCCTTGGTGAAGGCCAGAACTGGACCTTTATGACCAACTGCTCGCCAGTGTTTGTCGATGAAGAAAAGCTCGGTGGCGTACTTGTTAGCTTTGATGACGTCACAGAGCTAGAACAAAAAGAAATCGAACTTCAGCAATCCAAATTCGAAGCCGAAGCAGCCAACCACTCGAAGAGCCAGTTTCTGGCAAATATGAGTCATGAGATAAGAACGCCAATGAATGCCATCCTCGGATTTACAGAAGCATTAAGGCGCGGTTACAGCAAGGATCAAGCTGAGGTACAAAAATTTCTCAGCACCATTTCGTCAAGTGGTGAACATCTGCTTTCACTCATCAACGATATTCTGGATTTATCCAAGGTCGAAGCAGGTCGAATCGAAATCGAACTCTTGCCCACAAAAGCACACAAGGTGATCGCAGAAGTCATTCAGATCATGCGCGTTAAGGCCGAGGAAAAGGCCATTCAATTGAAGTATGAACCGTCTGGTGACCATCCAGAATTCATTAGTACCGACTCTGGTAAACTAAGGCAGATCATCACCAATCTTGTCGGTAACGCCATTAAGTTTACCGATGTTGGCTCAGTAACCATCACATCTGAATACCACCCGTCATCGAACATGTTTTCCATCTCTGTGATCGACACAGGAGAAGGTATGACCGATGAACAGTCTGAAAAAGTGTTTGAAGCATTCGTACAAGCAGATAGCTCGATTACCCGTCGTTTCGGTGGTACTGGTCTCGGGTTACCCATCAGCAAGGGCTACGCCGAATCACTGGGTGGAGACATCACCGTGTCGAGCAAACCAGGCGAAGGTAGTAACTTTACCCTGATGATTGCTACAGGTGATGTATCTGAAAGCATCATGCTCGCGCCAGAAGCCTTGCTCACTGCAAGCGTCGAAACTGAAGCAAAACAACAGCGAGAATGGCAATTCCCACCAAGGCGTATTCTCGTCGTTGACGACGGCGCTGAAAATAGGATGCTACTTGAACTTGTACTCGGCGAAGCTGGCTTGAGCGTCGAAACCGCCAACGATGGTTTAAAGGCGCTAGAAAAAACCCAACAAAACACCTACGATCTGATTCTCATGGACGTTCAGATGCCAGAAATGGATGGGTATACCGCCGTTGGCAAAATGCGCGAGCAAAATATCACCGTTCCTATTATCGCCCTGACTGCACACGCCATGCGAGGCATTGAAGAGAAGTGTCGCGATGCCGGTTACTCTGGCTATCTACCAAAGCCAATCAATATCGACGATCTGTTACTACAAATATCCAGGGATCTTGGCGTTGGTACAACTAGAAACGTCATAGAAAACTCAGATATTCCTGTCGTGCGTGACGTGATTGAACCCGTCACACGACAGGTCATTACTTCGAGTCTTGCGGGAAATGAAAAAATACGCCCACTCATTCACCGGTTTGTCGAAACCCTGGCGCTCAAGCTAGATCAACTAGAAAGCGCCGCTGGCAACAACGATATGGCCGAGGTCGCGGCGATTGGCCACTGGCTTAAAGGCTCCGCCGGGTCCGTTGGCTTTGATGCCTTTACGGAACCCGCCATCGCATTAGAACAAAAGGCACACGAAGCACCCGCGGAAGTAAACGAGGCTATTGCGGCGCTGCGGGAAATGCAGTCACTAATTTCAACCGATGCTACTAATGCCAGGCCGCCAACTTCACAAGCCACAGCATTGCCCAGCCTGACTGATGACAAGACACCCATCGAATCAACCTTGACCATCAATTCACCGCGGCTCCAACAGCTAATGGTGAGGTTTGTCGACAAGCTGAACATTCAAATTGGTGATATGCAGCAAGCTGCCAACAAGGAAGATTTCACTACCCTTGGTAACCTCGCCCATTGGCTAAAAGGTTCTGCTGGCTCAGTTGGATTTAACGATTTCACAGAGCCTGCTGCGGCTTTAGAAATGGCTTGCGACCAGGGAAATCACCAGGACATTAAACATTTGTTAAGCATGATCGTCTCTCTCTCGAACAGAATTAGTATACCGGCGCAAGAGAGCCTGACTGCTACAGAAGAAAACGGTTAACCAACATGAATAAGCGACTCCCCGAACCGACAACAGAAGAACAGTTTGAGCAGCTAAAAGATGCCTTGATTATGATGGTTGACGACGAACCAATCATGATGGACCTGGTGCAGGTCTTACTCGAGGAAGAAGGCTACCGGAACTTTATTACTATCGAAGATTCCACCAGGGCCCTCGCTGCAATCGAAGAACACCGACCTGACATTCTGCTTTTAGATCTCATGATGCCCAACGTAGATGGGTTCGAAATACTCGATAGCATACGCCACAACCCTGTTAACCGATTTTTGCCTGTGATCGTCTTGACCTCTTCAACTGATTCGGAATCAAAAATCAGGGCGCTTGAACTCGGCGCCTCAGATTTTCTGGCAAAGCCCGTCGATGCTAGTGAATTAGCACTTCGACTTCGCAATACCTTGATCGTAAAAGCCTATCAGGACCGACTCACCTACTATGATGCCCTGACGCAACTCCCGAACCGTAAGTTATTTGTTGACCGTCTGGACTGGTCTCTTAAGCGAGCCGTGAGGAAGCAAGAAACCATAACAGTGCTCCTTCTCCAGTTAGATCGGTTTAGCAAAATCAATGAAACCTTCGGGCCTCGCACAGGTGATGAACTACTCACCCAGGTCGCGTCGAGATTGAAGCTCGCAATCCGAGAAGAAGATGTCATCAAGCATGTGGATCGCTGGAGAAGTGTCGCTCGTATTAGTGGTGATAGCTTCGCGATGCTATTACCAGACATCAAACACATAGATGACGCGAGTTTTGTCGCCAGACGGATCCTTGACTCACTCACAGAACCATTTGAGCTTGAGGGTCACGAGGTATTTACTACCGGTAACATCGGCCTTGCGATTTCGCCCCAGGACGGCATTGATTCTGACAACATGATGAAACACGCTAGCGTTGCCAACCAATTTGCTAAGGGACTCGGACGAGGCACCTATCAGTTTTATTCAGAAGAGCTAAACGCTACATCTCGTGATACCTTCAAGCTAGAAAGCGATTTATACCGCGCCCTTGAGCGTAATGAGCTTGAACTACACTACCAACCAAAGGTTCGCGTTTCAGATGGCAAACCGGTGGGTATAGAGGCACTGATCCGCTGGCAGCATCCAGAGCTTGGTATGATCCCGCCCTTTCGGTTTATTCCACTCACCGAGGAGAACGGACTTATTGTTCCCATCGGCATCTGGATCTTTCGTACCGCATGCCAGCAGATTAAACATCTGGAGGCCACGGGTTATGCCGATGTAAAGATTTCAATCAACGTCTCAGCCGTACAAATCGCCGAGGTAGATTTCATTTCTATGATTGATCAGGCCATCAAGGAAACAGGTATCAACCCAGAAAAGCTCATCATCGAAATTACTGAAAGTGTTGTCATGAAGGGGGTGGAAACCAATCTAAAAATTCTTCATGAAATCCAGGCGCTGGGTGTCTCACTCTCCATTGATGATTTTGGCACAGGCTACTCATCTTTGAGCTACTTGAAGCGGTTCCCAATTCAGGAACTCAAGATCGACAAGTCCTTCCTCGACGAGGTTGAACACAGCGAAGAAGATGCCGCCATTATTAAAGCGATCATTGCACTTGCCCATACACTGGAGTTAACCGTTACAGCCGAGGGTGTTGAAGATCAGTATCAGGTAGATTTTCTAAAGACCCACAAATGCGACATTATCCAGGGCTACTTCTATAGCAAACCACTACCGGAAGCCGAGCTACTGTCCTTCCTTGCTAGCCAGACCTAATTAGCCGATCAACTCTACCCGTCTAATGATCCGCCCAGATTACTAATAACAATCTCTTGCATATCTAAATGAGTCTGATTATCATTTGCGCCTCTTGTTGAGAACGAGTCGTATCTAAGAGATCAGTCATGCCATTAACTTTTCGTAAAGCACTTTTCTGGGCACATCTGGCATGCGGCATTCTTGTCGGCATGGTGGTGCTAATGATGTCGGTGACCGGTGTATTACTAACCTACGAACGACAAATCATCAGCTGGGCTGACGGCAATCATTACCGCAGCGAACCCAGCTCCGCAAATCAGCAGCAACCTGGTCTGGACGAATTACTCGCACAAACCCAAAAGGTCGACTTCCAGCCCAGCAGTATTACGCTTCTCAATGACTCATCAGCAGCCGTTGTCTTTCAGGCAGGACGTGGGAACACAAAACATGTCAATCCTTATACTGGTGAGACAGTAGAACCAGGGAACAAAAGCCTTCACAGCTTTTTCAGTACCATTACCCGTATTCACCGCTGGTTTAACCTTGGCAATGAAAATCGTGAATATGGGCAGGCAATTACCGGCGCAAGCAATCTCATATTCTTATTCATTGTCTTAAGTGGGCTCTATCTCTGGCTGCCGCAGGTTTTTGAATGGACCTACTTTAAGCGCAGACTCTGGTTTCGAGGCGCAAGGACAGCCCCAGCACGAGATTTCAACTGGCACCATGTCTTCGGTATCTGGGCGGCAATCCCACTTATTATCATCATCAGTACGGCAACAGTATTTGGCTATAGCTGGGCGAATAATCTTGTCTATCAAATCGTAGGTGAGGAAGCGCCAAAACGTGGTCGTCGGCCCCAGAGCGCAAACCAGGCCCCCGCCCCCATACAAGCTCGCCAGGGATTAGCAATTGAAACGCTGAAACAAAAGGCGCTGGTGGAATTCTCTGCAAGAGAGTCTGCACCCTGGAACAGTCTGACCATAGATATCGGCAAGTTCGATGCTGCCGAAATGACATTTAACTTTGACACAGGTACTGGCGGTGAACCACAAAAGCGTCAGTCACTAAGTCTCGACACCCTCTCAGGTGAGGTCACAAGGTATGCCCCCTTCGAGAGCCAATCTACAGGGCGACAACTTCGCAGTTGGATCCGCTACTTACACACAGGCGAAGCCCTTGGCGTAATCGGTCAAACCATTGCAGGTCTCGCGTCCCTGGCGGCAGTTTTTATGGTCTGGACTGGCTTCTCATTGTCCTACCGCAGACTCAAGCGCTACCTGAATAAACAACGTCGATTCGCCGCAATCGCCAGCCAGACAACCAACACCTGAAGCACACGGAGAAACCATGAGTAAACCCATGCAAAAACCACAATTTAAAAAATCCCCCCTGGCAATGGCTGTTGCAGCCGGCATTGTCTCGATGAGTAATATGCCAATCGCCCAGGCAGACGATGGAGACTGTCGAGGTTATTGGCATTCAGGAAACCCATAAGCCCAGTTCAATGAAGTTCACCCGCTCACTACTGGACACGGCACAAACGGTCAATGTTATTACCCAGTCTTTGATAGAAGAACGATCTGCGACGACCCTGCGTGATGTATTAAGAAACGTGTCTGGTATCAGCATGCAAGCAGGTGAAGGTGGCACGCCTGCTGGTGACCAGCTCTCCATTCGCGGTTATAGCGCTCGAACTGACATCTTCGTCGATAATGTACGGGACTTTGGTGGCTATACCAGGGACCCATTTAATCTTGAACAGGTGGAAGTGGTTAAGGGACCGTCTTCTGACTATTCTGGTCGGGGGTCGACTGGTGGCTCAATCAACCTGGTAAGTAAAAGCCCGAAACTTGAAGATAGTATTGCCTCAAATATTGGCATCGGCTCTGACGCATTTTCACGTGTAACCCTGGACGCAAATAAGACCCTTACGGGTATTGATAATGCCGCGTTCAGACTAAATCTTATGTACCATGATCAAGATATCGCCGGCCGGGATCATGTCGATAACGCTCGCTGGGGTGTCGCACCATCACTTGCCTTTGGTATCAATACAGATACACGGCTTACCTTTAGCCTATTTCACCTCGAACAAGATAATCTGCCAGATTATGGTATTCCCTGGGTACCTGCCAACAATATTCCCCTTGCTGATCTTGCAGAAAAACCAGCACCAGTAGATTTTTCCAACTGGTATGGACTGCTCGACCGTGACTTTGAAGAGG
>CBDUKY010000179.1:0-6653 GCA_965367925.1 uncultured Pseudomonadales bacterium
CAGGTGGTTAAAACATTGAGCCGGTAAGTGGCATAGCCAAAACCGCCTAGTTCTACAGCGTCTAGATCCTTACCATTCCAGGCAGCAGGTACATATTGATAGTGGGCTACCGCTTTCTCAGTACTTCGAAAATCTGCCGAGTCCAACTGCTCATGCCAGTAGAACTCATATTCGCCGTCTAATTGAACTGGACCATCTCTTTCCCAGTCCCATTCCGACAGATCAATCAGACCCTGGATTGCGGTCGGTGCGTCTGCATACGCCATAGGTGCAAAGAGCAAGACAATCAAGCCGACTGCCAGGTGCAGTCGATTCATTTTGTCTCTTCCCTGTGACACATGATAATTTTCTCCCTCAATCGGTGTTTACCGCAAACCCTTTGGCGCTTGATTGGTTTGTTCTGACTATAGACTTAAAAAAGCGCTGTTTAGATATTTGTGTTCAGTTTTCAATCATGCTGTAGTTTGCATTTTACACTGGGCTACTCTACATGACACACAAAACTAATACCCTTGGTCTAACTACTGGCAGCCTTGGCGTACTTGGGCTACCAGCGACTCGCGACATAGCAAAAATGGCAGAGGCGAATCGATACAGTTCAATATGGACTGTCGAGGCAACAGGCAGCGATGCATTTACCCTGCTTGGGGCTGTATCTTCGGTCGCACCCAAATTGGATCTTGCCACAGGTATCATCCCCGTCCAACTACGCTCCCCAACCCTGACTGCCATGACCGCATCTACTCTGCAAGGTCTAAACCCAGATGTAAATATCTGGCTTGGTCTCGGCGTCTCGGCGCCAGCCATACTAAAGGCACACGGTTTAGATGCAACCAGAAAACCCATTGCAATGATGCGAGAATATGTCGCCCTGTTGCGGGAATGCTTATCGGGTGAAACCGTCAACTTCGAGGGCGACTTCTGGCAGGTAAAACGTTTTCGACTGGGGCTTCGCCAAACAGAGCGGAAACCAAAGATTGTCATGGCAGCCTTAAATCCGCAGATGCTGAAACTCGCTGGTGAAATCGCCGATGGGGTACTGCTCAACTATCTGCCCGCCAGTCACGTCAATCAATCGGTTAAGCAGGTTCGTCTGGGTGGTAATGCAAAGATATTTGCCTATGTGCATGCGGCAGTGAGTGATTTTGAATCCGCCAGTCAATCTGCCAGGAAAGACTTGTTTAACTATGCCATGGCTGACGGTTACGCCAATATGTTTCGTGCCGCCGGTTTTGCCGATGAAGTCGACGAACTCCGCAAATGCCATGCAAATAAAGATAGAGACGGCGCCCTCTCGGCAATATCAGACTCAATGATCCAGGCAATCGATTTTATTGGGGCTGCTGATGAGGTGACGAATTTTGTTTCAGACTATATCAGCGCCGGGGTTGATCACCCCATATTGATGCCAATGCCCTGGGGTGCGGATCGACGTCAGGTAACCGAAGATACCATCGTCGCCGCGGCAAAAGTTATCAGCTAGATTTCTGTGCTGGATCTGCTTCATGGACAATCGAAATCGTTTGATTCTTACCTGCCAGGCTCACTCGATTTCGACCACTTTGCTTCGCCATATAGGCTGCTGCATCAGCTCGCTTGCGGAGTGAGGTTGCATCTTCATTCGCCTGGTTTAAAGCAACCCCGATACTCGCGGTGATCACATCGACCCCTTCTGGCGGTGTTCGTTCAAGCAGACTACGGATCTCTTCCGCAACCGCCAGCGCAATCTTTTCCGACACATCATAGAGCGCGAACTCAAATTCTTCTCCGCCTGTTCGGCTCACGATACCTGTCTTGTCTTTAACATAGGTAATTAGCAGGTCAGCGGTATGACGCAGTACCTCATCCCCAAAGCCATGCCCGAACTTGTCATTTATTAGCTTAAATTTGTCCAGGTCGATAGCAATTACAGCCACATTCCCTTCCTGCTGTGGCACCTTGTTTAAGTAAAGCTGCAAACGCCGGACATGGAAGGCTCTATTGTATAAGCCAGTAAGCCTATCGGTGCTGGCTATCTCTGTTGTTACCTTGACGAAATCAAACGCTACGACTGCCAACATCACCTCACCACCAAACATGAGGGCATCGCCCAGTACAGTCCAGTAAGAAAGTGCCATATACAAAACTTCATCGAGCACATCGAGAAGCCGTCCAATCTGAAATAGAAATAGACCGGACAGGAGCATCACCATCCGTGCCGCAGATACCCGCACTAGCGCCGCCGCGACAAACAAGGCGAAGGCAACAACAACCGATGCACCTTCAAAGAGGATGTCTGAGATGCTGACTTGTTCATGGAAGTCACCAAAGAACACGGCAAAAACGAAGATACCGACAGTCAGCAGAAGGTTAACAACAATAATATATGTTGCTCTGGTCGCACTTCGTTTACGAATATGTAAATCCATAGAGTATCGGCTGGTCTTATAGCGCACTGGCGCAGATAGCTATCTTAAATGACTAACAATTAGGATTCGTATAAGAAGCCAGCGCTAATCATCGTTCGAGATAAATAGTTTACTTGCTGGTACGCGACTTATGTACCAATTTGTGACTTGTTAGATAAACAACACGAAAAAATTATTGCGTCAGTATCAATTTCCCGCCGGCAACCCGCCCAGGCTGACGAATTAATTATCACCTGAGTGACAGCAGTCATTAAGCAACGCATAATCTGACCCATATAAATCATCAGGAGTAGCACTTGAAACTAGATAGTGGCCCACTAACCAATCTTGACAAGGCACCGGAACTGGTCAAAAAACTTGAAGCAGCTGGATACGATGGTGCAATTTCGCTGGAAACCGCACACGATCCATTCTTCCCACTTTTGCTGGCAGCAAAGGAAAGTGAACGAATTGAGCTCATCACCTCAATTGCCGTCGCTTTCTCTCGCACCCCGATGCTCCTTGCGAATATTGGCCACGACCTAAACAGCTATTCCAAAGGTCGATTTATTATGGGGCTGGGTTCGCAAATTCAACCACATATTACCAAGCGCTTTAGCATGCCCTGGTCTTCACCGGCAAAAAGAATGCGCGAATTTATTCTTGCCATGCGTGCTATCTGGGCTTGCTGGCATGAAGGTGAGCGACTGGATTTCAAAGGTGACTTCTATACCCATTCGCTTATGACCCCCATGTTTACACCGGAAGACAACGAATATGGTGCACCTAAGGTACTTCTCGCGGCGGTCGGTCCAAAAATGACCGAGGTGGCTGGTGAAGTAGCAGACGGGGTAATCCTCCATGCATTCACCACAGAAAAGTACATCAGAGAAGTAACGATCCCGGCTATTAAAGCTGGTTTGAAAAAATCAGGTAGAGATCGTGCAGACTTCCAGATTTCCTATCCTGGCTTTTCTGTCACTGGTAATACGGAAGAAGAATTCAATGCCAACAAGGCAGCGGTTTGCAAACAAATTGCCTTCTATGGATCAACCCCGGCCTACGCACCAGTACTCGGCTTACACGGTTGGGGCGATCTGCAACCAGAACTCAACCGACTTTCCAAGCAGGGCCAATGGGATGAGATGGGCACGCTAATCACCGATGAGATTCTCAATGAATTCGCAGTGGTTGGGGAATCAGATGCTGCTGTAGACCTATTTAAAAAACGCTTTGGTGATATTGTCGATCGCACCACATCCAACTTTGCAACAAGGGATGACGCTCATCGACAAGCAATCATGGCAAAACTAAAGGCCTGATCATGCATCCGAAACTTGTACCTCTTGGCGAGCAATTCGTTGCGTATCTGTCAAAGCAATGGCAAACCCCTGTAAGCCTCAACAACATGGAGCAGATTCCCGGCGGTGCATCGAGGGAAACTTATCGTATCAATGTCGAGGTTAACGGTACATCCGAGGGGTTAATTCTAAGGCGAGATCCAGTCTCTAGCTTAATAGATACGGAACGTGCATTGGAATATCAAACCTATCAGGCAATATGGGAGACCGATATCCCTGTGCCGGAACCATTGATCCTTGAAGAGGATACCCAGCACCTGGACAGACCCTTCTCAGTGATGCGAGAGATTGCCGGTTGTGAAACCAGCATCCCAAATCCTAATCAACCGCCAGAAGCCTATGAATCCATTCGCGAAAAACTAGGCCACAATAAGTGGTCACTGCTGGGAAAACTTGCCAGCCTCGATATCGAAGCCCTGGGTGTGACCCGCTTCATGGATAAGCCGACACATCCAGCGCGAAATGAGCTTGATTACTGGCGCAAGGTTATTGAAACCGATGCGCAGCATCCGCAACCAGTCGCTGCTGCCGCGATTCGCTGGTTAGAGAAGCATCTTCCACCAGCCAGTGAAAAGCTTGCACTGGTACATGGCGACTATCGGACTGGTAACTTCCTTTATGATGCAGACGCGCAGGTACGGGGTGTCCTCGATTGGGAGATGGCACATATTGGTGACCCTTATGAAGATCTGGCCTGGTCATTAGACCCTCTCTGGTCATGGCCCGATAAAGACCTGGCTGGTTCTCTACTACCCAGGGAACAGGCGATCGAAATCTGGGAAGCAAGTAGCGGATTGAAAGTCGACAGAGAGATATTCAAGTGGTGGCAAGTATTTGCTTCCTTGAAAGGTCTAGCGATCTGGATATCCTCAACGGAGGATTTTATGAATGGTGAAACCAAGGAACCTATCCTTGCCATGGCCGGCTGGTTAATGACTGACCGCGAGAATCGGATTTTGATGGATCGTCTCAGTCCGGAATCCAGCAACAATTATGCGGAGCCACTAGTATGATACCAAAACCCGCCAAAGCGACTATCGATCTTGCCATGAAGCTTGCTACCGATAGCCTGCCTGAGATGAACTCCAAATTTGCCATGGCCAATATGGGTATGATGAGTGGGCTCTTTATGGCCCTGGGGCAAGATAGTGAGCGAGGTATTGCCCATCGGATGATGGATATCGACGATATGAAGGCAATATTTCAGCGTGCCAGTTCCATGTCTGATGTTCCTCATGCTGTGGAGATGGCGCGATATTGCGAACAAGCGCCGGCATCACTCTATATGAGCGATGTAGAAGCATTTCATGGACAGGGTCTTGAGCTACTCATTGCGCTCCACGCGTGGAGCGAATCCCATGCTAATGACTTGAATAATGCAATCTGGGGCTTTTTAAGGAAGCATACGGAGCGACATAAGTTTGATTTAGGTTAATGTAACGGAACAATATTTCGTCAATACTGCCACTATCAGCAGTTGCGACCCGATTTACCAGGGATAGTCATCTAACTGCTTCAACCCTCGAGTGCACATGAATAGCAGCCTGGACAAACTTGTAAACTACAGCCTTTCGGGCGGCTTGCCGACAATCGTATTGGTTGTATCCCTATTGCTAGGCGCAATTGCTCTCACCTATACCGCCCGGGAAGAAGAACCACAGATCGTCGTACCGGTTGTCGATGTCGAGGTCATGGCCCCTGGTCTTTCTGCTCAACAAGTGGAGCGCCAGGTCACGACGCCACTGGAAAAACTGCTCGCACAAATTCCAGGTGTTGAGCATGTCTATTCAACATCAACAACAGGCCAGGCGGCAGTTACTTTGAGTTTCTACGTTGGCCAGGATCGAGAAAATGCGATCCTCAATACCTATAACAAGCTCTATTCCAATCAAGATAAGATTCCTGCAATTGTTTCAAACTGGATGGTCAGCCCCGTTGAGGTTGATGATGTACCCATTCTTATGTTGGCACTCTGGAGTAGCCAACCGAAGCAAACCAGTGACCATGAGCTACGACGACTTGCAGATGAACTTTCCACCCTGATTCAAGGCGTCGAAAACACCAGTGAGGTTAATGTCACCGGCGGTCGCCCGAGAGCTATTCAAATATTACCAATTGCCGAGGCACTTGCCGCCAGGCAAAGCACTACAGCCGATATCTTTAACGCCTTGTCCGTATCCAATGTGCTGGCGCAGGTAGGTAACTATTCGCTTGGTAACGAATCTTTTCGGCTTGAAAGCGGCGACTTTATTCGAAGCCTCGAGGAACTCAGGTCATCGGTTATTAATGTAATCGATGGCCAACCAGTGCTACTTAAAGATGTCGCTCGCGTGATTGATGGTCCTGCCGAACCAACAAACTACACCTGGATAAACTTCGCACATGGCCATCCAGCGTTTCAGAACAATCCAGGAAACTACCCCATGGTGGCAATTAGTGTTGCCAAACAACGTGGTAGTAATGCTGTTAGTGTCAGCGAGGATGTGCTCGATCTAGTAGCACAATTACAACAAACCATTCTGCCATCAGATGTTGAAATCGAAGTACTCAGAGACTATGGCCAGACTGCAGACGAAAAGGTTAACCAGCTAACATCAAGCCTCGCCTTTGCTGTTTTCACTGTCGTTGTCTTTATTGCGGTATTTCTGGGGATTCGACCAGCCCTGGTCGTTGGCATTGCGGTGCCAATTAGTTATGGCATTACACTGGGGCTGGATATGGCGTTCGGCTACACCATTAACCGCGTCACACTATTTGCCTTGATCCTTTCACTTGGCCTCCTGGTGGATGATCCGATCACTGGCGTTGACAATATCGAGCGATTTCTTCGACATAAAACCGGTTCGATGAAAGAGCGGGTTGTTGCTGCTATTTCTGAAATCAAGTCGCCGCTCTTAATGTCCAC
>CBDUKY010000180.1:0-6639 GCA_965367925.1 uncultured Pseudomonadales bacterium
TAGTAGGTATGAGATGTAGGACTTGCCTTTTGTTCTGCCATGTCGTGTCCTGCCCTGCGGGCGACTCCAGTTCCAGGGTAAATAGTGGCTCAATTATAAACCAACGTCACAACCCTGACTCAATTGATTATCCATTCTGATGCCTGACTGGTAATATCAAGGGATCAAAAATATGCAGTTCACGCAATGGATGCAGTATTTAAGGCATTGATCCATCGATACATCAAGGATGATAGGCCAACACCTAATGTCGATGCGCCTGAAGTTATCAGTTATCTAAAATCACTCAAGCAGTTCAGTGATAGCGACACCCTCAAGGCTACACTGGCAGCAGAAAAACCCGACTGGGTTGTACCAGACGAGGTGCTGGCGACCCTGCTAGGCGTCGATCACTGCTGCAAACTTATATTTAACCTTTCAGACCTCGAACCCTGGGTCGATAGTCAGCTACGGCAGGCGATCCCACTGCTCGCGGCACAAATCCTGGAAGACCCGCAACTCGCCCTCGAGCCTGACGCACCGCTATTTACTATTCTCGACTCGCTGAATCAGGGCTTTATTGGCTGGAGTGCTGATCTCGGTGCCGGTAGCAATAAGCTCAAGCAAAAGCTCGAAGATACAATCGCGGCGATTCATAAAGACGATACTGACCTTGCTGCACTGGCAACTGATGTGTCCAGCTTTATTACCAAAGAATCCAATCGCATTGGCAAACTAGAGCAGCGACTAGCGGCATCTGAGACAGGCCTGGTCAGGTCAAAACAAGCAAAGATAATTGCTGCCAACATGATCAATAGTGCGACGAATGGCAAGCTAGTCACAGCAAGCCTGGAGGAATTCCTGCACGGACCCTGGTACGACTCTGTTCAACTTCTGTTAAACCACAAGGGTGTAGAAAGTGAGGAGTGGCAGCGGATTGAAAAACTCACAGAAACCATTCTCTGGACTTATCAGCCAATAGATCAAGATGCTGAAAATGTAGAAGAAGAAAAGCAGCGTCTTTACCGCATCATTGAACATCTACCCAGTGAGATCAGAACCCTACTGGTATCAATTGCCCACAATACTGACACCATCAATGAGGCACTTGAGGCTATTGAGTCAGATCATGTAAGTATTATTTCAGGTACGCCGCTCGACTATGAGGAATGTGAAGCCATTCCAAGTGAAGCGCCACTTAATAGCCGGTCAACAGTCAGCAGCTTTCTTCTTAAGAAGGTGCGGGCAATGGAAACAGGTCAGTGGTATACCTACACCGATAAGAAAAAATCACAGCACTTTAAGCTGGTTTTAAAACTAGATGATGTACACCAGTTATTGTTTACCAATCGCAATGGCATGAAGGTAATGCAAAAGAGCTTTGATGAGTTTGCCTACTACCTGTCTTCTCACATCGTCCGGCAAATCAATCAAGAAACGGCATTTTCTTCCGCCTTCAATAGCTATTTTGAGGGTGTGGTTGAAGAGCACAAACGTCACCAGAAGCTAATCGCAGAACGTCGCGCTTACGTTGATCAACTCGATGAAGAGCGGAAGAAAGCAAGAGAAAAAGCCCTGCGAGAAGCCAAACAACTCGCCGCCGCCAGGGAAGAAGCTGACAGAGACAGACAGGAAGCAGAAAAAGCGGCCCTTCTGGCTGCTGCAAAATCCGTCGCTGAACAAACAGAGAATGTCGAGCAGGTAGAAAACTATAAACTGCTGGTTAAGCGTCTAAGCACCGGTGCTTTTCTAAAGTTGCCTACAGATGAAAATGAACTTGCTGAGTGTAAGTTGGCGGTCAGAATTGCCTCGGCAAATCGAATGATATTCGTTGACCGAAATGGTACCAAGGTTGGCGATTATACGGAGGAACAACTCGTGCAGCTTCTGGTGGCTGGCCAGGCTGAGATAAGTGATACAGGTGTTGAGTTTGAAGACACACTTGCACAGGTTGTAACAAAATTAAGACAAGATAGGACGAAGAGCTATGACGACCTCACCGGAGCATAGAATAGAAACCCGCCTTGAATTGCAGGAGACTGTATTCATCGAAGTCCTCTCTGCTGCTAGCGACTCACCTGGCACTGTGATTATGTGTAATTCGCTGGATTTGTCAGCGAATGGCATTCAGGTGGTGATTGATGAGGATCTGGCAGTCAATTCAATATTGCGACTCTGTATTGATTTACCAGACAGAGAACCCATCTTTCTGGTCGGGGAAGTGATGTGGAAGCGACCAGATCCAGAATCCGATGGTGTTCGTCTCGGCTTTCTATTGTTTGAGTCAGATGACAGCGACATCGCAGACTGGAAACTCTGGGTCGCTGAAATGCTGAACACCGATGACGACTAACTTGCTATTACAATGCCAGCCTGCCCAGGCATTAACCTGAAATACCTGAGCAGCTGTTGCCAGAGGTTAGTCTGGCAGGCCGAGTACTCGCTTGGCGATAATGTTTAGCTGAACTTCAGTGGTACCGCCCTCAATAGAGTTCGCTTTAGTTCGAAGCCAGGCACGAGTCTGGGTCAATTCTTCTTCTTTGAAGCCTTCCCCTTCCCAACCCAACATTTGTGAACCCATTGCACGAAGCATTAGCTCATAGCGATTCTTGTTCTGCTCGGTACCATAGAGTTTGAACATGGAGGAAACAAAGCTAGGTGCCTTAGTTGATTTTGATTCTTCCTGGGTTCGTCGAACAGTAAGACCAAAGGCGCGATCATTCATTGATTGCGTCGCGATGGCATCACGCAGATCACGATCCGCTAACTTGCCATTTTCAAGTCCAACATAGTCAATGGCCACATCTTTTAGTGAGCGCTGACGCTGGCCACCACCTGTACCACCACCAATCATTGTGCGCTCATACTGGAGCAATCGTTTCGCGACAGTCCAACCCTCATTGACTTTACTAACAACATTCTTTCGCGGTACACGAACATCTTCAAAGAATGTCTCACAGAAAGGCGACAAGCCACTGATCAATTTGATTGGCTTTACAGTAATTCCTGGTGTGGTCATATCAAACAAGATAAAGGTAATGCCATTGTGTTTTGGTGCATCAAAATCCGTTCGGACCAGACAGAATATCCAGTCTGCATTGTCAGCACCGGAGGTCCAGATCTTCTGACCGTTGATGATGTAGTCATCGCCATCAACAACTGCTTTAGTTTGTAAGCTAGCAAGGTCAGAACCTGAGTTTGGTTCACTGTAGCCCTGACACCACCAGATTTCACCACGGGCGATTTTTGGCAGATGCTCTGCTTTTTGTTCCTCGTTGCCGTATTCCAACAATGCTGGCCCAATCATGGAAATACCCATACCAACATGAGGTGGTCTGGCTTGAATGCGGGCCATTTCCTCTTGCAAGATCTTTGCTTCATCGGCGTTCAACCCGGCACCACCGTATTCTTTTGGCCAGGTAGGAACGACCCAACCCTTATCTGCCATGAGATCGAGCCAGACTTTAGTTTCCGGGTTCTTATACTTTGCCCGACGACCACCACCAGGATATTCGTCTGCTGGCATCGGTGTGCGCATGGATGCTGGGCAGTTCGCTTCCAACCACTCACGGGCTTCGCTTCTAAAGTTTTCTAGTGACATCGTTATCTCCAATGGTTCAGTTAGTTCGACTCTGGTTCAAATTCAAATAGGGTAATTTCGCTACGGGTACCAATCCGCATTACCGGCCCCCAGGTACCTGTGCCCTGGGAAACATACTGTCGGGCAGCACCAATCTGATACATGCCCTTAATACGATTAAATACGCGGCCAACAATCAGATTAAACGGAAATATTTGACCGTTATGGGTGTGACCACTAAGGGTGAGTTCAATATCTGCAGCCGCCGCGGCTTCAAGTCCACGTGGCCGATGATATAGCAGTAGCTTAAACGCGTCTTGATTCAGTGCGATGTGTTTAAGCTGTTTTTCGACCTGGAACGGATCTTCCATGTCATCAATACCAATAACCTGAATATCCTCTCTGAACATGCGGGTCTCATTGCGTAGCACATGCACACCGAGACGCTTCAAGCGTTGGAGAATGTCATCGAGATCTTCATATTTTTCATGGTTACCGATGCAAAAGTAAATTGGTCCAACCACACTCTTTAGCGCGACCAGGTCAGACTCAGGCACATTGGTGGCATCGATAAAATCGCCAGTGATACAGAGAAAATCAGGTTTCGCCCGGTTTATCTTGTAAACCACCTTTTCAAGAAACGACCGTCCTCTCGAACCAATATGTACATCAGTGATTTGTGCAAAGCGAACCGGTGCAGTGAGTCTGGGAGATGTTAGTCGAATGGTACGAATCATTGGCGTCATCGCCACCCAGACTCCGATCAAACCCGCACCAACAGTTGCACCAAGGACACCCCAGGCAGCATAAATTTGAGGTACATCCCCGAGCCAGACCAGTAATTCCGAGACCAGCAATGCCAGCAGCATGATGGGACTAATGCCAAGAATAAAATCCGCATGTTGGCGGAAGGATTGAATCCAGGCGTCGCTATAGGCTCGCAGATAGATACGGCTGAAGACCTGGCTGCCAGCTACGGGCACGAGAATGAGGATCGTGAGCCAGACGGGCCAGGAAAACCAGTCTCCGAGACGCAGCACAGGATAGATAAATAGCGGGATATGCATCAGCAGCGCAATCACCACGAAGCGATTCCACTGCCGTGGACCTGGCTTACTTGAATTGTCCTGTGTTACCGCACTGCCGCTCAAATGGGGATGCCTGCTTAGAGTCTGGTTCGATTAGAAATCTAGTAGTGGAATCTAACAAAACTAAACAATGCAAACAAAGGTCAATAAGGCAGGTGAATAGCCTCTACATCACCAGAAGTAGCCAGGTCCCGGAATAGGGACCATTTGCCAGGCTGGTTACATATTTTTCTTGACCCAGATCCGGTGATTCATGGTCCGCTCTGGTGGTGTGACGCTCACAGCTTCTCGATATCTAGTTGCCATGGCTAACTGTCGTTCGCTTTCCGATTTGGCGCCCTGTCGCTGATAAACCCTGGCAAGGGCCTCATAGAACTGAGGCTCGTCCTTTTTCAAGCGGATAGCTTGCTTGAGGAACACAATCGATTCATCAAGCTTACCCTCCTCGGCAAACACCTGGGCAACAAAATAGTGAAAATAGGGATTACGTCGACGATAGCGTTCTACCCTGGCAGATATGTCCTCCGCATCCTCTACCCTGCCTGTGGACTCGTAAAACTGGGACAAATTAGACAAGGCTGAATAGTTGTAGGGATCAAGATTCAAAGACCGTACATAGGAATATTCAGCCTCAGCGTCGCGCCCTGCACGACGCATGGCGGCTCCCATATTATTCCAGGTATCAGAGTGATCGGGGTTAAGGGCCAGAGCCTGGCGTAAGAAAGTAATGGCCTGATCAGGCTCATTGTCAACAACAGCTTCTGCACCCAGGTTATTGTAAAAGAGTGCTAATGCCTGCTGGTCAGAAATATCTTCCGTGGGTCTATCACCGATCAAAAACTCAGGGAGGAAATCAACAGTATAGGTTTCAGGTCCAACATTACCAACAGCCACGATATGCTCATAGCGAATCATGGTTTCCCCTTCATGATCCCAGGTTGGTTTAACCATGACCGTTTGATAGTTAGCGTCTAGTCCAACATACCGTGCCGCGGCAACAAATAGATTGGTCATTGCCAGACAATTACCGCTACGTTCATTAAAGGTATCAACGGCGGTTCGCGAAGCGGCGGCATCATAGGTGATACCCAGTTCATCCTCGCTAAACAGATACTGACGCAATTCTCTCAGCTTACGCTTTTGCCGCCAATCTGCGTCAATCCGCTCGTCGAGCCTGGCCTTAATCGCGTCATCCAGGGCCAGGGTGACCAGTTCACGCTGGGGTTCAACATCCCCCAAAACCTCTCGCTCAAGGGTGGGCGCGTGTTTGCCGCCGTAGGTGTAATCAAGGCTGGCACAACTGGTCGCCAGACCCAGCAATATGAGAATCATCAGGTTTCGCATAATCAAGTCTTGTACTTTTTATGGTCCATTAACTTGTGTTCGTCCGAACCGTGAATTCGTTCACCCTTGCACAAATATCGGCAAATAAAGCCTCAAATCGACGAACCCCAGTGACCTAAGTCTACGCCATAAGTGAGCCCAGGGACTGCCCTCCACCGCAGGGTCTATGCCATTCGCCGCAAATTCCTAGCCTGTAAACAGCATCACCCCATTAATCGCCATGCCGATAATCATCAGCGTACCAAAGACAAAAAGACTGAATCGGATCAACACCTTGTTTACCGTGGCCTGGACCAGACTGTGAACGACCCGCGAGCCAACATATGCCCAGGCAAGCATCAGATTTAGCCCATCGCCTGCACCTAATACCGCAAGGGAAATCGCCGTTGCATAAAAGATGGTGGGTTGCTCCATCAGGTGATTGTAGTTATCTGCGATCCACTGGACGTTATCTGGTAGCTTGTTTGCCAGTTCCACCGGACGCACGCCCGCTTGTGGGTCCATTTTTGCTTTGGCCATTGCAGGCAGCCGGGTTGCTGCCATCCAGCCTTGCATTATGAGGCTCCACAATACGAGACAGAAAACCGGTAATAAAATTGGCGCTAATGCACTCAGATTAAAATCCATCGCTAAAACCCCTCTTTAGTC
>CBDUKY010000181.1:0-6621 GCA_965367925.1 uncultured Pseudomonadales bacterium
CATGAAGCAAAGCGGACTCACCAAAGAAGTCGCCAGCGTACAACATGGCGAGTTGCTTCTTACTGCCATCTGCTTCTGTAACGCTGACATTGGCAATACCTCTTGCGATCAGGAACATCGAATTACCCACCTGCCCTTGCCGAATAATATCGGTACCACGAGGTATGGTTTTCGCTTTCAGGTTACTGGCAATGATTGCATGTCCTTCAGCATCTACCTCTGCAAACAGCGGCACTTTACTGAGCAACTCCTGGATCTCAATCTCAAAACAGGCAGACATATTTTCTTTCGCCAGGGTCCGCAATCTTTCCGACTGTTCCTTTAGGATGGCACTTGCGATCCCCGATGGGATGATGCCAAGTTCTGATGCATGCTCAACAGCATCATGCTCGGCAATTAACATGAGTCGCTGGCCAAGTTGTTCCTGCATGGTTTCGACAAATTCAGGATATTGTTCTGCCACCTCATCAATTTGATATTTTGCACTATTAGCAATGTCTTCATAGATGGCGTTTAGCTTTTCAACACTGTTTGCATCAATCTCTGACCCGGCAATTCGCGTCAGTTGCGCTAACACACTCTGGCAGCCACGATATCTGCCCCAGGCAACACCATAGTCACGTACGATCCACTGGGTGCGTAGCGCTTCCAGAGAATGGCCAAGCCCTGGGATATAAGCCATGACCACCATGGCCGCGAGACTAATGCGCTTGCCGATTGAGGTACCCATGTCTGCATTAGGCAAGCCGCCGTTGTGCCTGACGCCATCCATTTGTACATCCACAGTGTGATTCAATTCCCGGAAGACCCATTCATTGATAAGGCCCTGGGCAAACAATTCCCGGTATCTTGCCTTTTCTCGAACCATACAGCGCATGGCTAGCGTCTGAAGCATTTCAGAAGCATCCATCTGACGATGAATATCCTGAATTGCTAACTCCATTTCGGTGATCTGCCGCTCGCCCTTCTCTTGAATGTTGTCTGCAATCCTCTGTGAAAAAAGGCCGCTGCTAACCAGTCGGTCCATTCGCGATAAACCTTCTGCTCGAGCGTCCCTGTCACCTTCTAGCTTGGCAAGGGTGTCAGACAAGCTAAGCTGATTAAGTTTTAATTTTTTCACCAGAAATTCGATCGATAGTCCTTGAATAACCAGCGTGAAAACCACAGCGCCCATCACTACCGCAACCAGTGTGTCTTTATATTCAAATGCAGGTAACGATAAGACGATGGCAAGGGCTATCGCACCGCGTAGACCGCCCCAGTACATTACCAGTTGATAAGGCATACCAATCGCTTCTGAACCTGGAATCTTGCCAATCAATGGCACAGCGCCGAACACAACAACCGCTCGTGAAATCAACATGCCAACAAATACCAGTGCAATAAGATCAATAGAACTCCAGAGCGCCACCAGATCGATCTGCATGCCGACCATCAAGAAGATCAGCACATTAGCGAGATAAGCCAGATACTCCCAGAATTGCTCCATAAACTCTTCAGTCGATGGAGAGATTTTTGACTTACCCCAGGAACCCATCATGATGCCAGCAGCAACCACGGCCATGATGCCGCTGACATGGAATACATGTTCAGCAATAATGAAAGAAGAATAGGCAAGGATTGTGGATAGGGTTATTTCAATATCAGGGTCAGATCTCGCCAACAGCAACAGCGAGTAGCCAGCCAACCAGTGCACCGCCGATAAATACAATAAAAAACTCCAGTACCCCGTCAAGTACGACACCACTGCTAAAGCTGCCAACGCTTAATATGCCGATTAATAGCGTCGCTAATACCAGTGAAGTGGCATCATTAAAAAGACTTTCTCCTTCAACAAGTACCGTCAAACGTTCCGGCACACCCAGTTGCTTAAATATTGAAATCACCGCGACAGGGTCTGTGGCACTCAAGATCGCCCCGATAAGCAGCGCCACCATCAGATCAAAGGGGGAGAAGACAGCCATTAAAAAACCGATAATCGCCGTTGATAGCAACAAGCCGGGCACAGCAAGGGTAAGAATTGGCAAGATATTGCGCCCTACCTGACGGGCATTGAGGTTAAAGGCAGACTCGAAAATAAGGGTCGGGATAAAAACAAAAAGTACGAGATCGGGACTTAAGGCAAAATTTTTCAGGGAACCAAAACCTGGAATAGTATCGGCTGCATAAGAAACAGCGATACCAACAAACACGAGGCCAATGGTCAGGGGTAGCTTCTCGACTCGCTTACTTAGCATGGTTGTTACAGCGGCAACTAGCATTAACAACGCAATGCCTGTTACCAGTTCTGCTATATGAACCGCATCATGGGCCACGAGAGATTATCCTTTTATTATTATTTCATCTTCTTTATCGCGATAAGCCAATAGGCTAGTTAATCAACGAGCCAGAGGGTCTAGATAATTTTGACCACTAGCACGATATTGCTTGTGAGCATTCGACTCAATAGCTCTTCTCCTGCCCCAGTACCTGTTCTGCAATAAATGATTTGATGAGTTCCTGACTAATAGGTGCAATCACCGGAATCATGATTTCTCGCAGATACCGCTCAACATGGTACTCCTTTGCATAACCCATCCCACCATGGGTAAGTACTGCTCTCTGACAAGCTTTTAAGGCTGCCTCTGCTGCTAGATATTTAGCGCTATTTGCCTCAGCACCGCAAGGCTGGCCAGCGTCGTATAAACTGGCGGCACGCCAGACCATCAACTGTGCTGCTTCAAGTTCCATCCAGTTCACTGCCAGGGGATGTTGGATTGCCTGGTTCTTACCAATAGTCCGATCAAAGACAACCCGATCTCTAGCATATTGACTGGCCTTCTCAAGGGCGACCTGGCCCAGGCCCACAGCTTCCGATGCAATTAATATCCGCTCGGGGTTTAGGCCATGAAGCAGACATTTCCAACCATCACCCTCCTCACCAATACGATCACGCACAGGGACCACAAGGTCATCAATAAATAGCGCGTTGGAATCCACTGCCTTACGACCCATTTTTTCAATAAGCCTCACCTCCACCTTATCTCGATCAAGGTCTGTGTAGAAAAGGGTCAAGCCCTGGGTAGGTTTTTTACATTCTGCGAGCGGTGTGGTGCGAGCAATGATGAGTATCTTATTGGCCGTCTGGGCAGTTGTTGTCCATAACTTTCGACCATTAAGCAGGTAATTATCCCCATCTCTAACGGCTCTGGTTGCGAGTCTCGTCGTATTTAGCCCGGCATCTGGCTCAGTGACACCAAAGCAGGCGCGATCTTGCCCGGCAATGAGTGGTGGCAAGAAGCGCTGTTTTTGCTCATCTGTACCAAACACAACAATAGGGTTAGGGCCGAATAAATTCAGGTGAACTGCAGATGCACCACTCATCCCCGCACCTGATCTTGCAATTGTGTGTGCCAGCACCGCAGCCTCAGAAATGCCTAGCCCAGAACCCCCATAAGCCTCAGGCATCGCAATACCTAACCAGCCGCCATCGGTGATTGCTTTGACAAAGGCTTCCGGGAAGGCGCCATCATTGTCTCTTTCCAACCAGTAGTCGTCGTCAAATTCATCACAGATCTTCGACACGGCCTGTTGAATGGCCAGTTGTTCTTCGCTGAAATCAAAATTCATGGTAATGACAGGTATCTCTTGTATCTCGTTGTTTTTATATGGGTTTTAGCAACTACATTTTCAGTAGTGACGACCAGTGCCAGGTTTGAATGCCAACCACGTCACTAAACTGAATATCTCCATTAAATATTCAGTTTTATTTCGCGTTTTACTGCTAACTTTGCTATCCCAGTCGAATAGCAACAGTAAGGGATTGTCGTGGTTGAGCCAACTCGTTTTGCCAGTAAACGCACGAAAACACGCCTTGCACTCGTTACCGCTGCAAGGGAACTCGTTAAAGAACGAGGCCACGAAAAGATATCAATTCAAGACATAACGGATCGTGCCGACGTGGGCCTTGGCACCTTCTATAACTACTTCGAGACCAAGCAGATGGTATTCGAGGCAGTACTGGATGAAATGAGAGAACGTTTTAACGAGCGACTGTCCAATCTACGAGATGCACTGACAGATCCAGCCACTATGCTGGCCGCCACCCTACAGTTTTGCTTTATCGAGGCCCTTGATAATGAAGAATGGCACGAATTCGTCGCCAGCTCTGGCCTACAAGGCAGCTATCTTTTGTTACAAGACCATGAACAGTGTCTTGCAGATATTCAACTTGGCACAAAACGCGGCCGATTTAAGGTAGATAACCCGGAATTTGTCGCTGGTCTTATTCAGGGTATGGCAAGACATGTGACCCAGGAGATCATTGCTGGCCGCCTACCCAGAGAAGCCATTAAAGACACATCCAAATATATCCTTCGTATGCTGGGCTTACCGGAACTCGCGGCTAAAGCACTGACCCAGACCCCACTACCCCCTGTTGCTGCCGCCAGGCGACAACCAGTTAAGGAAATCCTGCCACATCTGGAACGTGCTAACGCATAAGTTCGGCAACCAGGCTTGTTATGGCAGTTGACTGGTTTTAGGCAACTGGTAAGATTCCCTGTGGCCTACCCGGCTACGCAACGCAATCGAGAATCGACGGCCAACCCGTCCTGATCGATACCTGTGTGACAACCATTATGACAACGTTACAGTGATCCTGTAGCCGAGACCTAGATATGACGCACCTACAAGTTTTGCCCTTAGCAGCATCCCTACAGCTTACTCAACGACGTTTTCAACCGACTAAACGGCTACGCATTCATAGCCAAAAACCTGCACCCCAATAACCACATCCGCTATTTTTTTGAAATGGTATTTATCGCTCGTTGTTCTTAAGAGCAGAGATCGGGAGTTAGTGGAAGCATGACAGTCAAAAACGTAAAGCTAGACGACAAATACACCCAACGGTCGGGTCGGGTATTTTTAACCGGCAGCCAGGCGCTTGCGCGTTTACCCATGCTGCAGCAAGAACTGGATCGTGCCAATAATCTCAACACCGCGGGGTTTATTTCTGGATATCGCGGCTCGCCATTAGGTGGGCTCGACAAGACCCTCTGGCAAGCACAATCATTTCTTGAACAGCACAATATCTATTTTCAGCCAGGGGTTAATGAAGACCTGGCAGCGACTTCCGTCTGGGGCTCCCAGCAGGTAAACATCTTTGAAGGTGCGAGATACGATGGTGTCTTCGCCATGTGGTATGGCAAGGGTCCAGGGGTCGATCGCTCTGGAGACGTATTCAAACACGCAAACCATGCAGGTACCTCCAAACATGGGGGCGTCCTCGTCATTGCCGGTGATGACCACGGCTGTAAGTCTTCCACCCTGCCCCACCAGACCGAGTACGCCTTTGTTGATGCCATGATGCCTGTTCTAAATCCGTCAGGAGTTCAGGAGATTATCGATCTGGGGCTCATGGGTTGGGCCATGTCTCGCTATAGCGGCTGCTGGGTTGTATTGAAAACGATTGCCGAGACAGTGGATGCATCCTTCTCAACCCTGATTGAACCCGAGAATTTCAAAATTGAATACCCAGGTCCCGTGGGCGATGTTCACTCACGCTGGCCGGACAAGCCCCTTGAACAGGAACTTAGATTACACAACGAAAAGATTCCGGCGGTGCTCGCCTTTGCCAAGGCCAATCGGCTCAACCGGATTACGCTGGATAGTCCAAACCCAAAACTTGGCATTGTTTCCACAGGCAAATCTTATCTTGATGTTTTACAGGCCCTTTCAGATCTTGGTATCGACGATGAATTGGCAGCAAAAATCGGCTTGCGTCTTTACAAGGTGGGAATGTCCTGGCCCCTTGAACCAGAAGGCATTCGTGAATTTGCGACAGGGCTTGAAGAAGTCATTGTTATCGAAGAAAAACGCGGCTTGATTGAAGACCAACTCACCAGTCAGCTCTATAACTGGCACACAGATGTAAGGCCTGTGGTGATCGGCAAACATGATGAAAAAAACCAGTGGCTGCTACCCGCAACCGGTGAGCTAACCCCTGCGGTTATTGCCAGGGCAATTAGCAGTCGCATGAAACGTTTTTATACTAACGACAAGATCGAGGATCGGCTTGCCTTCCTCAATGAAAAAGAAACCTACCTGAATCGACCGAAAGATCTGGTAGAACGAACTCCGCACTATTGCTCTGGCTGCCCCCACAACACCTCCACGGTGGTCCCCCTGGGCAGCAGGGCAATGGGCGGTATTGGTTGTCACTATATGGCGACCTGGATGGATAGAGATACAGACACCTTTACCCAGATGGGTGGCGAAGGTGCAACCTGGATTGGTCAGGCACCCTTCACAGAAACAAAACATGTATTTCAAAACCTGGGTGATGGTACCTACTTCCATTCCGGGCTATTAGCAATCCGTGCCGCTATCGCTTCCGGTGTAAATATCACCTACAAGATTCTCTACAACGATGCCGTGGCGATGACAGGTGGTCAGCCTGTCGATGGCCAATTGTCTGTCGAACAAATTGCGCTACAACTCAACGGTGAGGGCGTAAAGCGTATTGCAGTGGTTAACGACGGTTCCACAGACTATGTCGAGGCGGCATTTCCAGCAGGCACAACATTCCACCATCGAGATGATCTTGATGCGCTTCAATGCGAGCTCCGTGAATACCCTGGT